>NZ_JBSWXD010000140.1:0-18070 GCF_056160425.1 Micromonospora sp. ABR4_055 | reverse complement strand
AAAAAGTTGTAGAAACCGTAAGATTGGAAAAAAAACAGCGCCCCCCCCCCCTCAACCCCTCCCCCCGGGCCGTCGGCAGTTCGTCGGTAGTCTGTCGGTTCGTCGGCGGGTCAGGTCGCCTGCGGTCAGTTCGTCAGGCGGCCTGCAGCCCTTCTGCCCGGGCCAGCTCCCGCAGCCGGCCCAGTGCCTGGATCTCCAGCTGACGGATGCGCTCCCGGGACAGCGAGAAGCGCGACGCGACCTCGGTCAGCGAGTGCTCCCGCCCGTCCTCCAGGCCGTACCGGGCCCGCATGATGCCGGCGGACCGGTCGTCCAGGTGGTTGAGCAGGCCCTCGATCCGCTGCCGCTCCAGCCCGGTCAGCACGATGTCCTCCGGCGACGGGGCGTCGCTGTCGGCCACCAGGTCGCCCAGGTTGGTGTCGCCGTCGTCGCCGACCGGGGTGTCCAACGACACCGTGTCCTGCGACCACCGCACCAGCTCGTGCACCCGTTCGACCGGCACGCCGAGCGAGGCGGCGATCTGCTCCGGCTCGGGGTCCGAACCGAGCTCGCGGGTCAACTGGCGGGCGACGTTGCGCATCCGGTTGACGTCCTCGACAAGGTGCACCGGAAGCCGTACGGTCCGCTCCTGCTGGGCGATCGCCCGGCTGATGGCCTGCCGGATCCACCAGGTCGCGTAGGTGGAGAACTTGAAACCACGCTCGTAGTCGAACTTCTCCACCGCGCGGACCAGACCGGTGTTGCCCTCCTGGATCAGGTCCAGCATCGGCATCCCGGACCGGACGTAGCGGCGGGCGATCGACACCACCAGACGCAGGTTGGCCCGGATGAACAGGTCCTTCGCCCGCTCGCCCTCGACGACCAGCCGCTCCAACTCCTCGCGGCTCACCCCGGCCCGCGGCACACCCTGCTCCAGCAGGTGTTCCGCGTACAGGCCGGCCTCGATCGCCTTGGAGAGGTCGACTTCCCGGGCCGCGTCGAGAAGCGGCGTGCGGGAGATCTCATGCAGGTAGACGCCAACGAGGTCCCGCTCCTCGGCGACCTCGTCGGTCCGCAAAGCCATCGTCTTCTCCACGTTGCTCACGGTCCCCTCGTTAACCCCACGTCGTGCCCTGTCACCTGCGATGCGCATCTCCATCAGCCTCTCCCCCGTCACGTCTGCCTCCGATCCGGCGAACCTGATGTGGCAGGCCCCGCCGTATGGCGCCGACACCTACACAACAGATGAGACGCGTCAGGGATTCCGTCTCGTGAGTCGAAGCTGACACGATTGCCTGAATAATTGCTGTGAACGGGATTGGCGTTTCCTGCCAGGCTCCTCGATCGCCGCGCCGCGTCGGGCCGGCCGACGGCCCGATTCATTGAGGTCGGCGGGGTGTGGCAGGCTTCCAGCACACCACGACACCTGGCAAGGCGCAGCGATTCCCGTCACTACCCCTCCTGCGATCCTCGTCACTGCCCGCCGGCCGGTTGGTCCTGGCCAGGAGTACGGCCCGAGCGGGTTGCACGGTTCATCACCGCCCGGGCAGGCACCGACGATCGGGTCACGACGCGCGCGAATCGTCCTGATCCGGCCACCACGACGCGCCGGCCGGCCGCCCGTCGTCCGGCCGCCCGTCGTCCGGCCGCCCGTCGGTCAGCCGCTGCCGGATCTTTGCAGCGACCTGGGCGGCCGGGCCCCGGGCGTCGATCACCACGAACCCGGCGGCCTCCGGCAGCGACCCGTAGGCCGCCGCGCTGGTCGCCAGGAACTCCAGCGACTCGTGGTCGGTGCCCCGAGCGTCGATCCGACGGGCCGCTTCGGCGGGCGGCAGCCAGAGCAGGAACGTCACGTCCGGTCGGGGAAACACCCGGTACGCCAGCCGGGCGAGCCGTTCCCAGCGGCCGGCGCCGTGGGTGCGGATGCTGGCGTACTGGCATACCGCGTACCGGTCCATCACCGCGATCACTCGACGCGAGCCGAGCACCGACCGGGCGATCGCGAGCCAGCGCAGCAACGCCTCCAGGAACATCAGCCCGCCACGGCCGACCATCCGCCGGGCATCCGGGCGGCCGATCCGGACCGCGAACCGGTCGAGCCAGCGTCGACCGCCGGCGTTGCGCCAGTACCGGGCGGGCCGGCCGGCGGCGGTCAGCGCCTCCGCCAGCAGGTGTGCCTGAGTAGTCTTGCCGACCCCGTCGATGCCCACCAACGCGATCCGTCGCAGCCCGTCCGGCGGCGACCAGGCCGGATCGGCGTCCACTGTGCTCCCTGCGGGGTCCGGTGGCGGGCATGGCGGCACGGCTGACGACGTGGACTGTACGGGCGACAGCGGGCGAGACGCGGGCCGGGACGGTGATGGTGGTGACGGTGGCGCATGGGTCACTGTGACGAGCACCTTCCCAACGGTAGCGAGCACGTGCACGTCGTCACCCCGCTCGCCCACTGCCACGCGCCGCGCCGCGCCCGCACGCACGAACCGGCCGGGAACGGGTATGCCACCGACGTGCACCCGACGACAGCCAGGAGGTGGGGCAATGACCCGGACATCGGGGCAGTCGATGCGACAGACCGGGCCGGACCGGCTGGACGGCTACACCGAGGCGGCGGTGCAGCGGATGCTCAGCGAGCACGCCGACATCGCCGAGCAGGGGGTGGGTGTCTCCCGCCGGGACCACAGCCTGGCGCTGTGCGGCGAGGTCGAGAGCGCCCACCGGCGGGCGGAGATCGTCCGGCTGGTGGCCGAGCGCTTTCCCGGCGTACGCCTGATCGTCGACATCGTCGTCAGTCGGACCACCGCGCCCACCGAGGCGGAGGAGTTGTCGTGATCCGCGTCGCGGCTGTCGGAGACGTGCACATGGACAGCGACGTGCTGGGCCGGTTCCGGCCGGCGTTGGCGCAGCTCGGCGACCGGGCCGACGTCCTACTGCTGGCCGGCGACCTGACCCGCCACGGAACGGAGTCGCAGGCGCGGTGCGTGGCCGACGAGTTCGGGGATCTGCCGGTCCCGGTGGTGGCGGTGCTGGGCAATCACGACCACCACTGTGACCAGGTGCCGCAGCTGGTCGGGATACTCAACGACGCGGGGGTCACGGTGCTTGACGGCGACGGCGTGGTGGTGGACTGCCCCGGCGGCCGGCTCGGGGTGGCCGGGGTCAAGGGGTTCGGCGGCGGGTTCGCCGGGCGGTGCGCCAGCCGGTTCGGTGAGCCGGAGATGAAGGCGTTCGTCGCCACCACGGCGGACGCCGCCGACCGGCTAGGGGCGGCGCTGGTCGACCTGGACTGCGATGTACGGGTGGCGTTGACCCACTATTCGCCGGTGCCGGAGACGCTCACCGGCGAGCCGCCCGAGATCTACCCGTTCCTCGGCTCCTACCTGCTGGCCGAGGCGATTGACGCGGCACCGACCGACCTGGCGGTGCACGGTCACGCCCATTTCGGCACGGAGCGGGGCACTACACCCGGAGGGGTACAGGTCCGTAACGTCGCCCATCCGGTGATCAAACAGGCGTACAGCGTGTATTCGCTCGCCGGGTCGGTCCCTTGACCAGACCGGTGAAGGTTTCCGTCGCCGGTCGCAAGGGTATTCAGCGGCCATGGAGCTACTTCTCTGGATTCTCGCAGTCGTCCTGGTCGTCGCCGGCGTTCTCGCGCTGTTCCGTCGGCAACTGCTCTGGGGCATCGTACTGATCGTCGTCGGGCTGCTCGTCGGTCCCGGCGGCGTGAGCCTGTTCGCTTGACGGTGCCGGGCGAACCCCCGGCTCCTTCGACCGACATCGACCTGACCACATCGACCCCGAGCCTGCCGGGGCCGCCGGAACCGGCCCGGTCCTCCCCACCGTGGACCGGCGCCGGCGGCCCCGGCCTGATCTGTTCCTGGAGTCGCGATGCGCTCGTGGTGGGGTTTCCCGGTGTTCCTCGGCCTGGTGGCGGCGGCCGCAGCGGTCGGGGCGTTCGCCGCCCGCGACGCCGGTTCCCGTTACGCCGAACTGGTCCAGCCGTCCTGGGCACCGCCGTCCTGGCTGTTCAGCCCGGTTTGGACCATCCTGTACGTGCTGATCGCCGTCGCCGGATTCACCGTCTGGCGGCGCGCCGGCGTCGGCCTGGCGATCGCCAGTTGGCTGGCCCAACTGGTGCTCAACGCCGCCTGGACACCGCTGTTCTTCGCCGCCGGCCGGTACGGTCTGGCGTTCGCTGAGATCGTGCTCCTCTGGCTGCTCGTCGGTGCCACCGTGGTGCTGTTCTGGCGGGTGTGGCGACCAGCCGCCCTGCTGATGGTCCCGTACTGGGGCTGGGTCACCTTCGCCGCCGCGCTGAACCTGTCCATCTGGCAGCTCAACAGCTGAGTAGCGGGTCAAGGTTTCCGAATCGTTACTGGCTCGTAGCTGGTCAGGACTGGACGCGCTTCCATTGCAAGCGCTTACATATGAAGACGCCCAGACAGCAACCGACCGGCGCAGCCAGACCGCAGGGACGCGGGGCCCGCCGGCTAGGAAGGGAGAACGCTCCATGGCGGTCTTCACCAGACCACGCCAGGCCTTCGCGCTCGCCAGCGTGCTCGGGCTGGCCCTCGCCTCGACGGCGTGTGTTTCCGACAGCGGCACCAGCGCGGACCCGGATTCCGAGGAATGCGCCCCATACAGTGACTACCAGGGCAACGACGGCACCGAGGTGACGATCTACGCCTCGATCCGTGACGCCGAGGCGGACCTGCTCGAGCAGTCCTGGAGCGAGTTCGTCGACTGCACCGGCATCGACATCCGCTACGAGGGCAGTGGCGAGTTCGAAGCCCAGCTGCAGGTGCGGGTGGACGGCGGCAACCCGCCGGACATCGCCTTCATCCCGCAGCCCGGCCTGCTCGGGCGGTTCGCTGAGGCCGGCCAGCTGCAGGCCGCCTCCGACGAGACCAAGGCGATGGCCGAGGCCAACTACAGCGAGGACTGGCTGGCGTACGGCACGGTCGACGGCACCTTCTACGGCGCCCCGCTCGGCTCCAACGTCAAGTCCTTCGTCTGGTACTCGCCCAGCATGTTCGCCGACAACGGCTGGACCGTGCCGGAGACCTGGGACGACCTGATCACGCTCAGCGACGAGGTCGCCGCCACCGGCACCAAGCCGTGGTGCGTCGGGGTCGAGTCCGGTGACGCCACCGGCTGGCCGGCCACCGACTGGATCGAGGACATCATGCTCCGGACCCAGACGCCGGAGGTCTACGACCAGTGGACCACCCACGACATCCCGTTCAACGACCCGCGGGTCGCCGAGGCCGTCAACCAGGCCGGCTCGATCCTCAAGAACGAGGAGTACGTCAACGGCGGCTTCGGTGGCGTGGACAGCATCACCGCGACCTCGTTCCAGGATGCCGGCACCCCGATCCTCGACGGTGACTGCGCGCTGCACCGGCAGGCCAGCTTCTACGCCAACCAGTGGCCCGAGGGCACCGAGGTGGCCGAGGACGGCGACGTCTTCGCGTTCTACTTCCCGACCAACGACCCGAGCGCCGGCCAGCCGGTCCTCGGCGGTGGCGAGTTCACCGTGGCCTTCGCCGACCGGCCCGAGGTCCAGGCGGTGCAGACCTACCTGGCCTCGCCGGAGTACGCCAACAGCCGGGCCTCGCTCGGCAACTGGGTGTCGGCCAACAGCGGGCTGGACATCGCCAACGTGGAGAACCCGATCGACCGGCTCTCCGTGGAGATCCTGCAGGACGAGAACACCACGTTCCGCTTCGACGGTTCGGACCTGATGCCGGCTGCGGTCGGCGCGGGCACCTTCTGGCGCGGCATGGTGGACTGGCTCAGCGGCCAGAGCACCGCCGAGACCCTCGACTACATCGAAGGCTCCTGGCCGACCAGCTGACACCACGCGGCCGGCCCACCCACGAGCACACCGGGGGTGGGCCGGCCGCGCCATAGCTGGCTCCGGTCGACGATCCGTTGGGAGGGCGGATGTACTTCGACTTCGCTGAGCAGTACCCGAAGCTGTTGATGCTGCTGTACGGCCTGATCGCGTTCGTGGTGATCGTCGGCGGCATGCTGCTGTTGCTCGACGCGGTGCCAAGCTGGTTCGCCCGCCGACGGGAGCAGCGGCTGATCGCGGCCAGCGCCGGTGGTGGCGGCGGATCGATGCCGATCGGCCGACCCCGGCGCGGCGGCGAAGGCATGTTCGGCCTGTTCTTTCTGCTGCCGGCCCTGCTGCTACTCGGCATCGGGCTGGTCATTCCGGCCCTGCGCACCACCGTCCTGTCGTTCATGGACGGACGCAGCGAGAACTGGGTCGGCCTGGAGAACTACCGCTGGATGTTCTCCCAGGACGAGATCATCCAGGTGCTGACCAACACCCTGATCTGGGTGATCCTGGTGCCGACGGTGGCGACCGCGATCGGCCTGCTCTACGCGATCATGGTGGACAAGGCCCGGTTCGAGGCGCTGGCCAAGTCGCTGGTCTTCATGCCGATGGCGATCTCCTTCGTCGGCGCCAGCATCATCTGGCGGTTCGTCTACGCGTACCGGGGCGGCGAACAGGAGCAGTACGGCCTGCTCAACTACCTGGTCACCCTGTTCGGCTTCGAGCCGCAGCGCTGGCTGCAGCTCAACGCCCCGCTGAACACGCTGCTGCTGATCGTGGTGATGATCTGGATCCAGGCCGGGTTCGCGATGGTGGTGCTCTCCGCCGCGATCAAGGCGATCCCGGCCGACATCATCGAAGCCGCCCGCCTCGACGGGGTGAACGCCTGGCAGATGTTCTGGCGGGTCACCATGCCGAGCATCCGCCCGGCGCTGATCGTCGTGGTGGTGACCATCTCGATCGCCACCCTGAAGGTCTTCGACATCGTCCGGACGATGACCAACGGCAACTACGACACCGGTGTGATCGCCAACGAGATGTACAACCAGGCGTTCCGTTACGGCCAGAACGGCTACGGCTCGGCCCTGGCGGTGTTCCTGTTCGTGCTGGTCATCCCGATCGTCATCTACCAGATCCGTAACCTGCGCAAGCAGCGGGAGGTGTGACACCCGTGACCACCACCACGCCCCCCGTGGCCGCTCCGGCCAGCAGCGGGGAGGAACGGCCCCGTACCCGGGTCGGCCGGGTCCGCAAGCGGCTCAACACTCCGACGGCGACGATCGTCGCGATCGTCATCGCGGTGATCTGGACCATTCCGACCTTCGGTCTGTTCGTCTCCTCGTTCCGACCGGCTGAGGAGATCCGGACCACCGGTTGGTGGACCTTCTTCACCAACCCGCAGGTCACCCTGCAGAACTACCAGGACGTACTGTTCGGCCGGTCCTCGTCGTCCGGGCAGTTGTCCAGCTACTTCATCAACTCACTGGTGATCACCATCCCGTCGGTGCTGTTCCCGCTGGCCTTCGCGGCACTGGCCGCGTACGCGCTGGCCTGGATCAACTTCCGCGGCCGGGACCTGATCTACATCTGCATCTTCGCGCTGCAGATCGTGCCGCTGCAGATGGCGCTGGTGCCGTTGCTGCGGTTCTTCTCGCAGGGCACCACGATCGGCGGCGTCACCATCACCCCGCCGTGGGGGCTGGACAGCTACGAACGCTATGTCCAGGTCTGGTTCGCGCACACCTGCTTCGCACTGCCGCTGGGGGTGTTCCTGCTGCACAACTTCGTGTCGCAGCTGCCCAAGGACCTGATGGAGGCGGCCCGGGTCGACGGGGCCAGCCACCCGAAGATCTTCCGGACCATCGTGCTGCCGCTGATCGCCCCGGCGCTGGCCGCGTTCGGCATCTTCCAGTTCCTCTGGGTCTGGAACGACCTGCTCGTCGCGTTGATCTTCGCGGGTGGTGAGAGTCGGGTGGCGCCACTGACGGTACGGCTGGCCGAACTCGCCGGCACCCGAGGTGACCAGTGGCAACGCCTGACGTCCGGTGCCTTCGTCTCGATCATCGTGCCGTTGATCGTCTTCCTCTCCCTGCAGCGGTATTTCGTCCGAGGGCTGCTGGCCGGCAGCGTCAAGGGCTGACCAAGGGCTGACGCCGGCCGCGACCGCGCGGATGGCGAGGTGATGATCCATGACCAGAATCGACGACGTCGCCCGGCTGGCCGGGGTCTCCACCGCGACCGTCTCGCGGGCCCTGCGGGGCCTGCCGACGGTCACCGAGGCGACCCGGCTGCGGGTCCTCGACGCCGCCGCGCAACTCGGGTACATCGTCTCGCCCAGCGCATCGCGGCTGGCCGGCGGCAAGACCCGCGCCGTCGCCGTCGTGGTGCCCCGGATCACCCGCTGGTTCTTCAGCACCGTCGTCGAAGCCGCCGAGAACACGCTGCAGGAAGCCGGCTACGACCTGCTGCTGTACAACCTCGGCGGGCGGGAGAACGCCCGGCAGCGGATGATGCTGCACACCGCCAGCCTGCGCCACCGGGTGGACGCGTTGATGCTGGTCGCCACCCCGCTGCACCGGTCCGACTTCGCCGCCATCTCCGCGTTGGGCATGCCGGGGGTGACGGTCAGCTCCGGCACCGGCGTACCCGGCTGGCCCAGCATCCGGATCGACGACGTGGCCGCCGCCCGGACCGCCACCGGCCACCTGATCGGGCTCGGGCACCGGCGGATCGCCCACATCTCCGGCAACTCCGGCGAAGAACTGGCCTTCACCGCCCACCTGGACCGTCGCCGCGGCTACCGGGAGGCGCTGGTCGCGGCCGGCCTCACCCCGGACCCGGCGCTGGACGTGGAGGGCGACTTCACCATCGCCGGCGGCGGGCTGGCCACTACCGAACTGCTGCGCCGCGGCCCGGTGCCGACCGCGATCTTCGCCGCCTGCGACGAGATGGCGCTCGGCGCCATCGCCGTCCTGCGCCAGGCCGGACTGCGGGTGCCGGCCGACGTCAGCGTGATCGGCATCGACGACCACGACGTGGCCCGGGTGGTCGGGCTGACCACCGTCGCCCAACCTGCCGCCGAGCAGGGCCGACTGGCCGCCGGCACGCTGCTCGGCCCACTCGCAGCCGGAACGCCGCCCGGCCCACTCGCAGCCGGCCCACTTGCCGGCACCGCCGGCACGCCGACCGACACGGTGACCCTGCCCACCCGGCTGGTGGTCCGCGAGTCGACCGCGCCACCCCGAGAAACGGGATGACCGCCACCGCGTGAAACCGGGTAACCGCACCGGCCGACCTGGTAAACCCACGTACGAGGCACCGCTGACCCCGCCGCCAGGGCGTTCCTGGCAGCGGGGCAGCCCGCCAACCGAGCTGAGTTGAGGAGCACACTGGTGAACACGCCATCGACCCGTACCCGTGACGGTGCCGGCACCGAATGGTGGCGGGAGGCGGTCATCTACCAGATCTACCCGCGGTCGTTCGCCGACTCCGACGGCGACGGCATCGGTGACCTGCCCGGCGTCGTCGCCCGACTGGACGACCTCGTCGCCCTCGGCGTCGACGCGATCTGGCTGTCACCGTTCTACCCGTCGCCGCAGGCCGACGCCGGCTACGACGTGGCCGACTACCGCGACGTCGACCCGATCTTCGGCCGGCTGGCCGACGCCGACCGCCTGATCGCCGAGGCCCACGACCGGGGGCTGCGGGTGATCGTCGACCTGGTGCCGAATCACACGTCGTCGGCGCACCCCTGGTTCGTCGAGGCGCTCGGCGCCGAGCCGGGCAGCCCGGCCCGGGACCGGTACATCTTCCGCGACGGCCGCGGCCCAGATGGGGACCAGCCGCCGAACAGCTGGCGGTCCGTCTTCGGCGGCCCGGCCTGGACCAGGACCGACAACCCGGACGGTACGCCGGGCCAGTGGTATCTGCACCTGTTCGACGCCGGCCAGCCCGACCTCAACTGGGACTCGACGCAGGTCCGCGACGAGTTCGTGGCCATCCTGCGGTTCTGGCTGGACCGGGGCGTCGACGGCTTCCGGGTCGACGTGGCGCACGGCCTGGTCAAACAGGCCGACCTGGCCGACTGGCACTACCCGGAGGAAACCACCTCCGGCAATCACGTCGACCAGCCCCGGCCGCCGATGTGGGACCAGGACGGCGTACACGAGATCTACCGGCAGTGGCGGTCGGTGCTGGACGCGCACCCCGGTCAGCAGATCCTGGTCGCCGAGGCGTGGGTGCAGCCGGCGGAGCGGCTCGCCGCGTACGTCCGGCCGGACGAGATGCACCAGGCGTTCAACTTCGAGTACCTGGAGGCGGCGTGGACCTCCGAGGCGCAGCGTACGGTGATCGAACGGTCGCTGGCCGCCACCGAGGCCGTCGGCGCGCCCACCACCTGGGTGTTGTCCAACCATGACGTGCTGCGCCACGCCACCCGGCTGGCGCTGCCGATCGGCGCGGCCCGGCCGCGCGGCATCGGCGCGAACGACCCGCAGCCGGACACCGCGCTCGGGCTGCGCCGGGCCCGCGCCGCCACCCTGCTGATGCTGGCGCTGCCCGGCTCGGCATACCTCTACCAGGGTGAGGAGCTGGGTCTGCCGGAGCACACCACGCTGCCGGACGAGGTCCGGCAGGACCCGACCTGGCGGCGCACCGACCACACCGAGCGCGGCCGGGACGGCTGCCGGGTGCCGATCCCGTGGGAGGCGGACAGCCCGTCCTACGGGTTCGGGCCGACCGACGCCAGCTGGCTGCCGCAGCCACCGGTGTGGGCCGAGTACGCCCTCGACCGGCAGCGCGACGTGCCGGGGTCGACCTACGAGCTGTACCGGACGGCGCTGCGGCTGCGCCGCGAGCTGGGGCTCGGCGCCGGCCGGCTGCGGTGGCTGGAGTCGCCGGAGGACGTGCTCGCCTGCTGCGTCGACGAGGTGACCGTGGTGACGAACTTCGGTGTCGAGCCGGTGTCGCTGCCGCCGGGCACCGAACCGCTGATCGCCAGCGGTCCGCTGACCGGCAACGGGCGGGTGCCGACCGACGTCACCGTCTGGGCCCGGCAACGTCAGTGACCGTGGGTTCACCGGCCCGGACGTCGAGCAGGCGGTGCACGTCGGCGATGTCGCCCGGCGCCGACCGGGACGCCAGCCAGTACATGATCCCGGTCGGGATGAAGAACAGCTGGAACACGGCCAGGCCGACGGCGTAGTTCAACGGCGGTGGGACGACACCGCCGACCGCCCGCAGGGCGACCGGCAGCAACGCGTTGCCGGTCGCCCGCCCCACCCCGTTGACCAGGTTGCCGAGGCTGTAGACGGTGCCCCGGTGCTCCGGCGGATTGACGTCGGCGATCAACGCGAACCAGTTCGGCGAGTTCGCCGACGTCAACGCCAGGGCGAGCAGTGCGGTGAGGAAGCTCAGCCCGATCGTCGGCTCGGTGAACACGCCGCGCAGCACGGCGGCGGTCACCGCACCGGCACCCGCGCCGTCCGGCACGTCGATGCGCATCGGGACGAAGAACAACACCAGGTAGAACGGCACCGCCGCGAGGATGCCGACCGCCGCGACCAGGGCCCGACCCCGGGGGGTACGCCGCTGCAGCCGGTCGCCGACCAGCCCGCCGACGATCGACAGCGCGCCGCCGAGTTGGAACAACGTGGCGAAGACGCTGCCGACGATGATCGCCGTACCGGCGGTGTAGCCCTGCTCCTCGGCGCGGGCCCGGAACAGCGCCGGCAGCCAGACCAGCGAGCCGAACGCCACCTGGGCGGTGAGCCCTTGCGCCACCAGCCAGACGTTGGTCCGCCGCCGGGCGATCGTCGGCAGGTCGGCCCGGCTGATCCGGTGCTCGTACTCGCCGCCGGCGGCGAACCGGTCGGCCAGCTCCGGCTGGCTCTGTCCGCGCCGCACGTCGACGGTGAACAGGTACGCGACCGTGGCGACCAGCCCGGCGGCGGCGAGCACCAGGAACGGCCGCCGCCAGTCGGCGTGCCCGAGCAGCCCGCCGAGCAGGGTGCCGGCCAGCGTGCCGACGCCCTGCGACAGCCCCCAGAAACTCATCACCAGGCCCCGCCGGCCGGGGGTGATCAGGTCGCTGACCACGGAGAAGCCGACCGAGGCGACCGCGCCGAGGCCGACGGCGGCGACGAGCTGCGCGGCGAAGAACACCGGGTAGCTGCCGGCGAGGGCGGTACCGGCCGCGCCGAGCCCCCAGATCACCGTACCGGCCATCAGCAGCGGTTTACGGTCGCCGTGGTCGCCGACGTACGCCCAGCCGACCGCGGCGATCGCGCTGACCAGGAACGTCGCGGCGGTGACCGCGCCGATCGCCCCCTCCGGTACGGCGTACGTGTCGGCGATGCTGCCGTACAGCGGCGGGACCAGGCCGATCGCCACGTTGTCCAGCGAGGCGAGCACGATGAACACGACGACGCTGTAGATGCGGTGCGCCCGCCCACCGGTCAGCGTCATGCCGCCGAGTATGGATCAGCGCGCCGTCGATCGGTGCGCCGGCCACCGTCAGTCGAGGAGAATGCCCAGCACGCTTGGCCCAGCCTGATAGGCTTTCCGCATGGGCCAGCACTCCGAGGACGATCTGCGGGCGGTCATCGCCAGATACGAGGCGACCAGGTCAGCCGCTCTGACCTCACGAGACGAGCAGTTGCGGGCGTTCCACGCGGCCGGCTGGCGGCCGGTGGACCTGCAGCGGGTAACCGGATACAGCCGGGAGACGATCCGCCAGGCCCTGCGACCGGAGGTCCGGCAGGCGGCCAACCGCAGCCGACGCAAGACCGCACCGCAGCCGCCAGCGGACTACCGCCCCTACGGGGACCGCAAGCCCTACGTCGTGGCCGACAACCTCACCGCGCTGACCGGCCCGACCGCAGGCGTGGTCACCCTTCCCCGGCATATGGACTGGTCCGGCAACGCGGAGTACGACCTGAGCCGGCCCGCTCGCCTCGCCAGTATGTACAAGGTGGTGCTCGCCGAGGCCGCCACGGTCGACGACCTGAACACCTGGATCAACGCCGACCTGCTCCGGCGGCTGTGGCCCACGCTATGGCTGCCGCCCCAACTGCGGCGACTCTGGGAGGAGACCTTCCCCGAACTTGTCGCCATCGACACGAACGCCGCATAGCAGTGGACGCCTTCCACGAACGACTCGCCCGCACCGGGCTTGCCGCCGCCCGCCGGTACGGTTTCGCACTCGCCGGCGGCTACGCCGTCCAAGCCGCCGGCCTGCTCGAACGCCCCAGTGAGGACGTCGACCTGTTCACGGCCTGGGACCGCCGCGACGAATTCAGCACCGCAGTCACCGCCGTCGTGGATGCCTACCGCGACGAGGGCCTGACCGTCGACATCGAGCGACAGTACGACACGTTCGCCCGCCTGACGGTCTCCGACGGCACCCGTGTCTCGAAGGTGGAGCTGGGTGTGGACTGGCGCGCCAACGAACCCATCCTCATGGCGATTGGACCGGTGCTCCACCCTGACGACGCGGTCACGAACAAGATGAGCGCTCTCTACGGGCGAGCATACGCCCGCGACTTCATCGACATCGACGCCACGCTCCGATCCGGCCGCTACACCCAGGAAGCCCTCCTCGATCTCGCACAGCACGCCGACCGCGGCTTCGACCGACGCATCTTCGCCGACGCGCTGGGACAAGCCAGTCGGCTCGATCCCGACGAATTCGCTCCGTACGGCGTCACCGACCAGGCGCTGGACGACCTCCGCGATCAGTTCGCCGCATGGCGCCGCAAGCTACTCGACGGGCAGCACCCAACGTCTTGACCCGCAAGGTCGTCGAGGCCGGCGGCGAGTTGACACGTCCGTTGCGACCGGATTTCGGCATTGATATGTCCGGCGACGCGGCTCGCGTCTGCTTTCCGCTGGGGCGAGAACCTACTGGCGGCGTGACCGACGGTGTTGGAATGCTATCGGGATGGCCGTTCGGGAAGCTGTGCCGTCGTTCGTCCGGTCTTCGCCGTACTGGCCGGTGGTGAGGCATCGGGTTCTACAGCGGCTGCTTCCCGGGTTCGCGTTGTCGTATGTGGGCGAAGGCATGAGCCTGCTCGCGGTCAGTTGGCTCGCGATCCAGTTGGTGCCTGAGCGCAGCGCCGGGGTCTGGGTGGCGGTGGCGGTCGCCGCATACACGCTGCCGGGCGCGCTCGGCACCGTGCTGTTCGGCCGGCTGCTGAACGGTCGCAGTGGTGCCCCACTAGCGGCGTGGGACGCAGTCCTGCGGGCGGTGGTACTGGCGATGATCCCAGTGGTGTATCTCGCCGGCGTACTCGACATCGCGCTGTACGCCCTGCTGTTGGGGCTTTCCTCGCTGTTGCGGTCCTGGGGGTCGGCGGGCCGGTTCACCCTCATCGCCGAACTGCTGCCGCAGGAACACCGCCTGGCGGGCAATGCGCTCATCGGCCTGTTCGCCGAGGCGTCGATGCTGGTCGGTCCGGCATTGGCGGCGATCCTCATCGGTGTCGGCGGTCCCGTCCTCGTCATCGCCGTCACCGCCGCGACCTTCGCCGTCCTCGCGATCACCTACCTGGTCGCCGTGCCGAGGACCGCCCGTGCCCCGATCGAGCAGCGGCAGGCGTCGAGCCTGGCCGGCTTCACCGCGATTCGGCGCGACCGCACCCTGTTGGGCCTGTCCGCCCTGACCTTCGGATTCTTCTTCCTCTACGGACCGGTGCAGTTGGCGCTACCGATCCACGCCGTGCAGACACTCGGCGGCTCGGTCGGTGCCCTCGCCGCGTTCTGGACGGTGTTCGGGGTCGGAGCGATCGTCGGCGGCTTCGCCGCCGGCTACCTCCGCCGCTGGCCACTGTGGCCGACCACCATCGCCATCGTGCTCGGTTGGGGGGCGGCGCTGCTGCCACTCGGCCTCGGCGCACCCACCGGCATCGCCCTCGCCGCGTTCGCGATCGGCGGACTGATCTGGGCACCGTTCCCCGCCACCACGATGGCCCTGCTGCAACGCTCCACCGACGGCACCATGAGAGCACCCGTACTCGCCGCGTACGCCGCCATCGTGACCCTGTCCGTGCCGCTCGGCACCATGGCCGGCGGGCCACTGATCACCGGCATCGGCGCCCAACCCACCATCGTCGCCTCGGCCGTGCTGACACTGGCCTTCGGCGCGGCGGCGGCAGGTATCGCGTTGTTCAGGGCGTACCGATCGAAGCACGGCAGGCAGGAAGTCCACGACCAGCCAGGCGAGCCCATACAAGGTGCTGACGGCTCGGTCCCGATCGCCGCAGGCACCAGTGCGGCGCACCAGGATCAGCCCTGATCCACGGGCTTCAGGTCGACGAGCCGGAATGAGGGCAGCCCGCGTCGGCGGATCAGCCACTCGGCGACGATCACGTTGGGCAACCAGGACAGGAACGGCACGGCGGCGTAGGCGGTCTCGAACAGCAGGTCCGGGTCCGCGTCCGGTCCGGCGAACGGCAACTGTACGACGATGAGGACGCCGACCCACGAGCGCAGGGTCACAGCAGCGAACGTCAACGCGTAGTTGCGGATCATCCAGGCCTGATGCTGACGCAGGTCCCGCCGCCGCGCGGTGTCGAACCCGCGCCACGCCGTGAACGCCCACAGCAGCGCGACTGCGCCGAACCCGAAGAAGCCGACCATCCGGGCCTGGTTGAACGGCAGCATCACCAGCGCGCTCACCGCCGCGACGCCGACGGTGAGCAGGTACGCCACGCCGACCGAGCGGTGGGCCATCGGCCAGCGGCGGCGCAGTCGCTGGGAGAACTGCCACGGCCCGAGCAGCAGCGCGAGCGACCCGAGGGCGACGTGGACGTAGAAGGCCCACCGGACCGGCAGCGGCGCGTCCACGTAGGTGCGGGCCAGCCCGGCACCGTCGTCGGCGAGGGCGCGCAGGTCGGCGCTGGCGTAGGTGTACAGCGAGAATCCGCCGATCGCGAGCGAGGTGAGCAGCACCGCCGTCCAGCCGGTGCGGGACCGCCGCACCGGTCTTCTGCTGGTCGTTCGCACCGGTGGTGACGCCACCACTGCCGTGTCGCTCATGACCGCCCCCTTGGCAAGTATGTAAGTGCCATTCACAATGTAAGTGACGTCAACATACGGCCTGATGTTAATGTCGTCAACATGGCAGCTGGGGCCACTCGCCGGACGTACCACCACGGAGCGCTACGCGATGCGCTGCTCGCCGGTGCCCGGGAGTTGCTGGCCGAACGCGGCGCGGAGGCCTTCAGCCTCAACGAGCTGGCCCGGCGGGTCGGCGTCAGCTCCGCAGCGCCGTACCGGCACTTCACCGACCGCGAGGCGCTGCTGTCCGCGCTGCGTGACGAGGGGTACGACGCATTCGGTGCCGCTCAGCGCGCAGCCGCCGCGCAGGCAACCGACCCCGCCGACCGGATCATCCGCCTGGTCGCCGCGTACCTGCGCTTCGCCGAGGAGAACAGCGCGATCTTCGGCATGATGTTCCGGTACTGGTCGTGGGCCGAGGTGCGGCCCGACACCTTCGCCCCTCTGGTGGGGGCGGTGGCCGAGGCGCAGGAGGCGGGTTTCCTGCCCGCCGGTCAGTCCGCCACCACGCTGGCCCGCACCATCTGGTGCACCGTCCACGGCCTGACCACCCTGCGTCTCACCGGTGGCCTGACGAAACTCGGCCTGGACGCCCCGACGGACCAGCTGATCCGCGACACGTTCGCGGCGATCCTGCGCGACCCGGCCGGCTGAGATTGACGTCGTCGAGGTGAGGCTGACGCACGCAATATTCGTGTTTTAACGTGCGTCAGCCTCACCTCGACGAACGCGGAGGAGCCCCGGGACCGTGGCGACTGGGGCGGGGTCCTGGGGCTCTGCGTGCTCCGGCTACGGAAAGCGGTTCGTCGCGGGCTCAGGCGTACGCCTTGGCCAGCTCGACGAAGCTCGACCACGACGACGGGGCGAACGCCAACGAGCCGCCGTCGCGGTTCTTGGTGTCCCGGACGTAGACGCGGCCCGGCAGGTTGTCGGCCACCTCGACACAGTTCGCCGAGTCGGACCTGGTGCTCTTGCGCCAACGCGCCTCGGTCAGCTCCATGTCTCGATCGCCTCCATGATCATCTCGTGGGACTGCTGGCCGGGCAGAGCGTACCCCCGGATCGTCTCCCAGTCCTCTTCCAGCGCCTCGGTGGCATCCGTGGCTTCGATCAGCCGCCCTTCCAGGTGGCCTTCGAGGAAGCCGACCGTCCGGCCATCCACGGTCGCGAGCACCATCGGCCCGAGCACCCCTGGATAGCCTCCGGTGGTGAACGGCACGATGTGCACCTGCACGTTCTGCCGCTGGTTGGCGTCGGCGATCGCCTTTAACTGGTCGCGCATCACCTCCGGCCCGCCCACCGACCGGCGTAACACGATTTCGTCGAGCACCACCACCAGTCGGCAGGCGTTGGTGGCCCGGGTGACGATTTCCTGCCGGTCCAGTCGGGCGGCCAGGGTCGGCTCAAGCTCCTCCGGCCTGGTGTTGAGCGCCTGCAACAGAGCACGCGCGTACGCCTCGGTCTGCAGCAGGCCGGGCATCACCATCGGTTGGAAGATCCGCAGCAGTTTCGCGCGGCCCTCGTACTCGACGAACGGGCGGTACCACACCGGGGTCCACTCGCCACGGATGAACTCCCGATAGAACTTCATGAACGCGGTGCCGTACACCCGGTCCACCGCCCCGAGGTAGTCCGGCAGCGCCGGCCGCTCGCCGCGCTCCACCGCTCCGACGTGCGACGCCGAGAAGTGCAGGCGCTCACCCCAGGACTCCTGGGTGAGCCCCAGCATCTCTCGGACGCGACGGAGGTCCTCTACCAGATACTCGCTCGCAGACATAGCCTTTCACGTCCCCCAATTCATCACGGCGCACCACTGACCGGTGCCGGACGATTGCTGGAGCCACCCGTCGGAGCGCCATGGCCACCTAGTCACCCTCGGTCGCCATTCATCTTCCGCCGAGTGGGGCTGGCAGTCCAGGGTGGAAGTTGACGGATACCTCGATCGTCTTCACCCGAAGGGGGAACAGTGCCCAGGAACGACGGCATCGGCGGAACTCCCCGCCTCGCCCGGTACATCTCGTTCAGATCTGCGGACCATTCGGCAGCATCCATTCCCGACCCGCCGGACCGGCTCACCCGGTCCCCCGAGCTGTCCCGGGTGGTCCACGACGCGAACTCGACCGCCCGTACCCACATCCCGAACCCGACCACCGGCGAGTGCCACCGGTGCGGCGGCGTACCCGGCCCCTGC
>NZ_JBSWXD010000139.1:0-18412 GCF_056160425.1 Micromonospora sp. ABR4_055 | reverse complement strand
GGGTCACCGCGGTCCGGGTCTGGACCGGCCTGAAATGGATGAACGACCTCACCGTCGACGGCGACCACACCTACTACGTGGTGGCAGCCGATCGGCCCGTGCTGGTGCACAACTGCGGCGGTTACACCGACCTGTACCACGGGACCAGCCGGCAGGCGGCGGACAACATCCGGAACAACGGCGTGGACCCGAACTTCTCCACCCGCTCAAGAATGGACTTCGGCAAGGGCTTCTACACCACCCGTTCCCAGCAGCAGGCACAGAATTGGGCCAGCAATCCCCGATTCGGAGGCGACGGAGCAGTTCTCCACTTCAAGGTGCCCAACGCGAAACTCAACGCCATGCCCACGAAGACGTTCACCAGGAACAGCCCGGACCTGACCGACATCGTACGGCAGTACCGCACCGGTGCCGGAGGAAACCTGTCGAATAACTACAATGTGGTCGAGGGGCCCATGCTCATGAACGTCGACGGTTTCCTGAGGTCGGGGGCTCCGCCCCGCTGGTCCGGCAACCAGGTCGTCTTCTACGGCAGGGACGCCGGCCAGGTACTCGCCGACGCTTTGCAGCCATAGAAGAGGAATCCGTGGACGACTACCAGATGGACCTGTCGGCCGAGGTCCGGGAGTTGCTGGACGCGACGGCGGCCGAGATGGTCGAGCTGTTCGGCATTTCCCGTGCCGAAGCCGTCGCCCGGATCAACGAGCAGTGGCACGGGCAGGACTTCTCCGGTGACGACGAGATAGTCCTGCACGAGGACCGGCATTACTGGGCGATGATCATCTACTTCGGTGAGGTACCGGACTGGAGCGACGACGCGGACCGGTCCGGCTGGGTTGCCCGGCCGGCGCCGGCCCGCGACTCCGGGCACTGGACCGTCCCGGGGTGATCAGGTCGGGCCCGGTCAGGTGATCACACAGATCGTGGCGTAGGCGCCGAACGCGGCGGTCAGGCAGCTGACCGTGCCGGCCTTGGGCCGTGTTGATCAGCTGCTCCAGCTTCATCGCCGCCGGCACCACGCACTCTGTCCATCATGCCTGGCCGGCTGCTGGCGCGCGCGCTCAGCGCTTCCCTGGTATTCCCCAACGGCTTCCTCAGATCTCCCTCATTACTCGGCGGCTCCGAGCCGGCACGATCTGTTCATGGTCCTAACTGGGCGAACGGGCGTACCGCAGCGAGAAAGGCCGCCACCGATGGGAACGAGCCAGGAGCCACACCGCCGTCGTCGAACAGGGACCACCCGGACGTTCGCCCGGTGGCGGCGGTGCGCCGGTGGGGTCGCGGTGGTGGCCGCGGCGCTGGTGGGGTTGTCGTCGTCGGTGCCGCCGGGGGCGGTGCCCGCCGACGGTGAGTTTCCGGTGGGGTGGCTGACGTCGTGGATCACCGATCGGCCGGGCTGGTTGCCATGGGGGGGCCCGGCGACGGCTGAGCTCCCGGTGTCGCCGGTCGGCGACGGTGCCGGCCCCGGCGGGTACTCCTCGGCGGCGGCGACCCGGGCCAGCGGGGGCGCCGGCGCCGCGCAGCGGCTGGTCGACGGGTTGCCGGGGTACGCCGGTCAGCCGGCGGTGGACGAGTCGGTGACGCCGGTGACGGCGGCGCGCCACGATCCGGCGACGAGCCGCCGCGACGCCCGGTCGTCACGGTCGACCATGACCGTGTACGACAACGCCGACGGTTCGACGACGGCGCAGCTGAGCACCGGTCAGGTTAACTACCGGGCGGCGGACGGGTCGTGGCGGCCGATCGATCCGACCCTGGTGCGTCGGGGTGACCGGTGGGGGGTCACCGACAACCCGATGGGGGTGTCGCTGGGGTCGACATCCAACACCACGGCGGCCGGGGCAGCGGCGACGTCCGGCGCGGCGGCGGGGGAGCCGCTGGTCGAGTTGCCGCTGCCCGGCGGCGGCGTGTTCGGGTGGAGTCTGGCCGGTGCGGCGACAGTGACCCCGGTGGTCGACGGCGCGACGGCGACGTACCGGCAGGTGCTGCCCGGCACCGACCTGGAGCTGGTGGCCCGGCCGGACGGGGTGAAGGAGACGCTGATCCTGGCGTCGCCGCAGGCCGCGTCGGCGTGGGTGTTCCCGCTGACCCTGCGGGGGGTGACGGCCCGCATCTCCTCGGCCGGGTCGGTCGAGCTGGTCGACGACGCCGGGGCGGTGGTGGCGTCGATCCCGCCGGCGTACATGGAAGACTCGTCGGTGGACGCGGAGACCGGTCTGCCGGCGCGGTCGGCGGCCGTCGCGATGGAGCTGACCGAGGTCGACGGCGGGCCAGCGCTGCGGCTGGTCGCCGACCGTGCCTGGCTCGCCGACCCGGCGCGGGTGTTCCCGGTACGGGTGGATCCGACGGTGACGACCGGCCCCGACGGGGACGTGTTCGTCGACTCCGATCCGGCCACCGGCGCGACCGTGCAGAACGGCAACCACCTGCAGGTGGGCTACAACGGGGGAGTCGGTTCCCGGACGTTCCTCAACTTCGACATCTCGTCCGCGGTGACCGACGCCAAGCCGATCATCGCCTCGGCGTACCTGCGGCTGTTTCTGAACCACCGGGTGCGCTGCGACGTCAAGGACCTGCAGGTCGGCCTGGTCGAGCAGGAGTGGACGGTCGGTGAGTTGGCGACCGCCGCGCTGCCCGGGCCGGACCTCGAACCGGGCTCGGTGCGGTACCGCTACTACACCGACAACGGGCAGGCGTGCGCCAACCCGTCGGCGGGGCCGACGTCCGGCCAGTGGGTGCAGGTCGACGTCCGTGAGCTGGTCTCGGGGTGGGCGATCGGGCAGCGCAACCTCGGTCTCGCGCTGATCGACGACGAGCAGGTCCTGGCCGCCGGAGCGAGGTTCACCTCGGCGAACTACGGCAACGGGGCGTACGCGCCCCGGCTGGAACTGACCATGACGGCAAACCTGCCGCCGCAGGTGAGTCAGCGGTCCCCGGTGCACGGCGCGGTCGTGTCGACGCTGACCCCCCGGTTGTACGTGCGCGGCCACGACCCGGACAACTCCGGGACGGTGAGCTACAAGCTCTGGCTGCACGACGACGCCGGCACGGTCCTCCACGTCACCGAGGGCACCGGCTCCTACTACGACGTCCCCGCCGGGCTGCTGCGCTCGAACAAGCAGTACTCGTGGGTGGTGCAGCCGTTCGACGGTGCCGTCTACGGGGCCCGGTATCCGAGGTACACGTTCTACACCCGGGTACCGCAGCCGGCGTTGGGATCCCGGCTGGCGCAGAACCCGGGGGTGGGCTACCACCCGGAGATCGGCAACTACACGACCACGGCGACCGACGCGCAGGTGGCCGGGGTGGGCCCGGAGCTGGCGATCACCCGGTCGTACAACACGTTGGACACCCGGCGGTCGGGGGCGTTCGGGCAGGGCTGGTCGAGCTTGCTCGACGCCCAGGTGACCGGGCGGACCAGCACGAACGACGCGCTGCGTAGTGCCGTGGTGACGTATCCGGACGGTTCGGAGGCCGGCTTCGGCCCCACCTCGGACGGATCGTTCGTGCCGCCACCGGGGCGGTACGAGGTGCTGACCGAGGTCAGGTCCGGCACATCGATCACCGGGTACCGGCTGACCGTCAAACACGGCACCACGTACGTGTTCGGCCGCTCCGCCGGCAGCGGGGTCTTCCGGCTCACGGCGGTGACCGACGCCAACGACCGGACCCTGACGGCGACCTACAACGGCAGCGGACTGATCTCGAAGCTGACCAACGCCTCCGGTCGGTCGCTGACGCTGACCTGGGCGGGCACCGCCAGCCCGTCGGCCGGGTCGCACGTGACCAAGGTGACGACGGACGCGCCGACCGCCGGCGGCAGCGGCTACGTGTGGCAGTACACCTACGGCAGCCACGACCGCCTGACGAAGGCGTGTACGCCGACGGCGGTGTGTACCACGTACGGCTGGGGCAACAACGCGAACCAGGGGGCGAACGCGGTGCGCAACCACGCGCCGTCGTCGTACTGGCGGCTGAACGAACCCGCCGGGTCCACCTGGGCCGCCAGTGACGTGCTGGAACGCGGCGGCACCGACGTGGCGTTCTACGAGCACACGACGCCGGGCGCGACGCCGACGGTGTGGCCGGGCTCGACGTCGACGTCGACGGCGTTCAACGGCACGTCGTCGCGGGTGCGGCTGCCCAGCGGGCTGGTCAACGACAGTGCGTACCAGTCGGTCAGCATGTGGTTCCGCACCGGCGCGACGTCGCGGGCCGGAGTGCTGTTCTCCTACCAGCACGATCCGATCTCGGCCGGCACGACGTCGCGCAACTACACGCCGGCGATCTACGTCGGGACGAGTGGGAAGCTGCACGCGAAGTTCTACGACGGCTTCGCCGGCACCACCATGCAGTCGTCCGGCCGGGTCGACGACGGCCAGTGGCATCACGTGGTGCTGGCCGGGGAGGGCGCCAGCCAGGCCCTGTACCTGGACGGCACCCGGCAGGCGACCCGCGACGGCCTGATCGAGATGTTCGACATCGGCGGGTCGGCGTACGAGTACGTGGGTGCCGGGTTCGTCGGTGGGAACTGGCCGGACCAGCCGCACCAGGGCTCCGCCGACAACACCGGGCACGCGAACTTCTTCACCGGCCAGATCGCCGACGTGGCGTTCTTCGACCGGATGTTGACCGCCGCCGACGTCACCGAGATCAACGGTACGGCGCGGGCGCAGAGCTGGCAGCTGTCCACGGTGACCAGCGCCGAAGGGCGGACCCTGGCGTCGCTGTCGACGGACCCGGTCACCGGCAAGCTGTCGGAGCTGACCGACGGCAACGGCGGAACCTGGACGATGGGCACGCCACGGGTGGCCGGCACCAGCGCCCTGTACGCGGCGGCCGTGCTGGGCTCGGCACCCACCGACTACTGGCGGCTGCGCGACGCCGCCGGGGTCGACGCGGTCAACGAGACGTGGCAGGAGACCGCGACGTTCAGCGCGGTGACACTGGGCGCGGCGGGTCCGTTCGCCGACGGCACCGCAGTGTCGTTCGACGGGACGTCGTCGCTGGTGGCGGTGCCCGGCGGCCGGGTCGCGCCGAACGGCGCGAAGTCGCAGGAGCTGTGGTTCAGGACCACCGCGACCGCCGGGGTGCTGGTGGGCACGCAGGACGCGGCGGTGGGCGGTACGCCGTCGGCGGGATCGCCGGTGTTGTGGATCGACGCCGACGGTCGGCTGCGCGGCCTGGCCCCGTCGACCGAGCCGACCGGGCCGCTGACCTCGGGGCTCGCCGGCAAGTGCGCGGAGCTGGCCACCAACGGAACCAAGGTGCAGGTCGGCACCTGCGCCGCCACGTCCGCCCAGAGCTGGCGGTACGTCGGCGGCAGTGGACAGTTGCGTCGGGGTGACAAGTGTCTGGGCCTGACCGGTCAGGCCACCGGCAACGGCACGCTGGTCCAGGCGCAGACCTGCTCGACCAGCGCCAACCAGAAGTGGACGCCGCACCAGGGCGGCTGGCGCAACACCGGGTCGGGGCGGTGCCTGGAGGTGCCGGGCTCGTCCACCACGGACGGCACTGCGCTGACCATCCGCAGCTGCGCCACCAGCCAGGCCAAGCAGCGGTGGGCGTTGGCGCTGACGTCGCCGTCGCCGGTCAACGACGGCGCGTGGCACCACGCCGTACTGACCACGACCGACGCCGCCGACGCCACGACGCAGGTGCTGTACCTCGACGGGGCGCCGGTGCAGTCGAGCACCGGGGCGCTGCCGGCGGCCGGACCGCAGAGCCAGGGGTACCTGGGTGCGGGGTACACCGGCAACGGCTGGTCGGGGCTGGCGGCCGGGGCGACGGGGTACTACGCGGGGTCGCTGGCGGAGGTGGCGTTCTACCACCGGGCGTTGGGCGCCGACGAGGTGACGTTGCACCACGGGTCGGTCGGGCAGACGGTGCCACTGGTGGTCACCGCCGCGACCGGCGGCGGTACCGACACGCCGACACTGTCGGAGACAGCGGCCGGCCAGTTGCCGTCGGACACCCTGCCGCCCGGCGCGACGCAGGTCGACACGGCGGCGCAGGATACGCAGACCACGACGGTGGCCAACCCGGTGACGATCGTGTCGGTCACCGACCCGGGCGGGCATCAGGTGTCGTACTCCTACGACCTGGTGTCCGGGCGGAAGGTGTCGCAGACCGACGCGCTGGGCCGTACCACCCTGTACGGGTACGACACCGGCGGGTTCACCAGCCTGGAGTACGACCCGAACGGGATCGTCACCCGGTCGGTGCAGGACGAGCGCGGCAACACCATCCAGGAGGTGACCTGCCAGGACCAGGCCGCCGACAAGTGCGCCAGCAGCTACTACACCTACACCTTCTACAGCAGCGACCCGACGCACCCGAAGAGCGACCGGCTGACGGCGGCGCGGGGGCCGGGCTCGTCCAGCGCGCAGGACGACACCTACCGGACGCTCTACCTCTACGACAGCTCCAACGGTGACCTGCGCAGCACGGTGGATCCGCTCGGCCGGCGTACGGAGATCGCCTACACCACCGGCGGGAGCGTTCCGGCCGGGCTGCCCACACAGGTGCTGGACCCGTCGAAGGGCTGGCAGCTGATCACGTACACCTCGGCCGGTGACGTGGCGACGGTGGTCGACCCGGCAGGCGCGACGACCACGTACACCTACGACCGGTTGGGTCGGGAACTGACCGAGACGGTGGTGACGCCGTCGTTCCCGCAGGGGCGGACCACCACGTACACGTACGACGCGATGGGCCGGGTGGCGACCCGGACCGATCCGGCGGTGACGGACCGGGTGACCGGCGCGGTGCACACGGCGGTGACGCAGCACTCGTACAGCCCGGACGGGTTCCTGACCGAGCAGCGGGTCAGCGACGCCACCGGCGGGGACGTGGCCCGGGTCAGCGAATGGTCCTACGACGACCACGGCCGCCGGTCGCAGGCCGTCGACCCGATGGGCGCCACCACCGGCTACCGCTACGACGTGTACGGGCACGTGGTGGAGCAGACCGATCCGGACGGGACGGTCAACGCCTACCAGGTGGACGCCAACGGCGACCTGCTGTCGCGGACGCTGAAGGGCTACACCGGGGACCCGAACGATCCGACTCCTGCCGTGGACCTGGTGGTGGAGTCGAACGTCTACGACCCGGCGGGCCGGCTGGCGTCGACCACCGACGCGATGGGGCACGTCACGGAGTACACGTACACCGACGACGGGCGGCCCGCGACGGTGACCCGCACCGACGGGGACAGTTCGTTCCTGCTGGAGGCCAACAGCTACGACGCGGCCGGGAACCTGGTCGAGCAGCAGACCGACAACGGGCAGACCGTCACGACGTACGCCTACGACGCGGCGGGCCGGCAGACCCGCAGCGTGCTCGACCCCGACGGGTTGCACCGGGTCACCGAGACCACGCTGTCGCCGGGTGACCAGGTGCTGTCCAGCGTCGCCCGGGACGGATCCGGCGCGACGCTGGCCGTCACCGACCACGCGTACGACATCCTCGGCCGGGAGGTCTCGCAGACCCGGTACCGGGAGACGGACCGGACGACGACGCCGGTGGCCCGCTGGCAGCTGGACGAGACCAGCGGTACGGCGGCCGCCGACTCGGCCGGCAACAGCCCCGGTACGGCCACCGACGTGACCTGGGAGAACGACGCCCAGCGGGGGCGGGTCGCGGCGTTCACCGGTGCGTCGACGTCGCAGATCACCACGGCCGCGCCGGCGGTGGACACCACCCGGCCGTACACCGTGGCCGCCTGGGTGCGGGTCGACAACGACGGCAAGTCCGGCGCGGTGCTGACCGTGCCCGGTGCCGCGCGGGTGAGTACGTCCCCCACGAACCGCGACTTCGCCTTCCAGCTCCGGTTCGACCACACCATCGACGGCTGGCGGGTGGCCACGAACGAGCAGCAGACGGGCTCGATCATCCGGTGCGACTGTCCCTTCGGGGAAGGCACGGTGTATGAGGAGCAGTGGCAGCACCTGGCCGTCGGCGTCGACCCGCAGGCTGACAAGTTCACCGTGTTCATCGACGGCGACAAGGTCGACGAATTCACCGGCGCCCGCTTCCACAGCGTGGCGAGGGGCGGGCTGCGGATCGGCTCCGGGCTCGACGGGGCCATCTCCGACCTGCAGCTGTACCAGGGCGTGTCGGCGGACGCCGGCTGGGCCGACCGGGTGGTCGCCGGCACCGTACCGGCGGCCGACGCCACGGTGTCGCGCACCAGCTACGTGCTCGACGACGGTGGTCTGGCCACGGCGGTGCTGGATCCGCTGGGCAACACCACGAACGTGGCCTACGACGAGGCCGACCGGCCAGCGGTGTCGACCGGCCCGCAGGTGCAGGCCGAGAGCGGGGAACTCGACGGTCCGGTGGTCACGGCGCGGCCGGTGGAGCGGATCGGCTACAACGCGTTCGGCGAGGTCACTGCGGAGTCCGACCCGAACGGCAACGTGACCCGGTACGCGTTCGACCGGGCCGGCCGGCCCTACGAGACCCGGCTGCCCGCGTACACCCCGCCGGGCGGGTCGACCCCGGTCGTCCCGGTCTTCACGGCGGCGTACGACATCCTCGGCCAGGTCGTGTCGCAGACCGACCCGCTGGGCCGAGAGACCGGGTTCACCTACGACCAGCTGGGCCGGGTGGTGACCCAGGTGGCGCCGGACGGTGCCACCACGACCGCCCGCTACGACCTGGCCGGCAACCTGCTCGCCGTGACCGACCCCACCGGGGCGGTGACCGGCAGCAGCTACGACCTGCTGGGGCGGACCACCAGCGTCAGCGAGGCGGTCCGCCAGACCGGTCAGACGCACACCACCACGATGGGCCACGACACCGCCGGTCGCCTGTCGACGGTGACCACGCCGGCCGGGGTGACCACCAAGTACGGCTACACCGCCGCCGGGGAGCTGGCCAGCGTCGTCGACGGTGCCGGGCAGACCAGCCGGGTCGACCACGACGCCCTGGGCCGCCCGGTGAAGCAGACCAACCCGGACGGCACCTCCACCACCACCACGTACGACCCGCTGTCCCAGCCGACCGCGACGGCGGCGTACCGGGCGACCGGCGGGGCCGCGCTGACCACGTCGGCCTGGACCTACGACGCCGCCGGCAACATGGTGTCGGCGACGGACGCGCGGGGCAGCACGACCCGGTTGAGCTACGACGCGACCGGGCTGCCGCGCACCCAGTCCGAGCCGGTGGCTGCCGGCACCACCATCGAGTCGTCGTACGGCTACGACCTGGCCGGCAACCCGACCCGGTTCACCGACGGGCGGGGGCAGGCGTTCCGGACGACGTACAACGTCTGGGGGTTGCCGCAGTCGCGGATCGAGCCGGCGACGGCGGCGTACCCGAACGCGGCGGACCGCACGTACACCACTGTGTACGACGTGGCCGGTCAGCCAGTGTCGCAGCGTGCCCCGGGCGGGGTGACCCGGACCCTGGTCTACGACGACGCCGGTCGGCTGGAGCGCCAGTCCGGCTCCGGGGCCGAGGCCGCGACCCAGGACCGGACGTACGGCTACGACCCGGCCGGTCGGCTGGTGGAGTTCTCCGGGTCCGGCGGCACCAACCGGGTCGCCTATGACGACCGGGGGCTGCCGTTGTCGGTGACCGGCCCGTCGGGCGACGCGGCGTTCACGTACACCCCGGACGGGTCGATGGCCTCGCGCGACGACGCGGCCGGGTTGACCCAGTACGGCTACGACAGCGCCGGCCGGTTGGCGTCGGTGAGCAACAGCAGCGCCGGGGTGTCGGTCGGGTACTCCTACGACGAGATGTCGGCGGTGTCGTCGATGTCCTACGGCGGCACCAACAACCGGCGGGTGTTCGACTATGACGACCTGCACCGGTTGACCAGAGACCGGCTGGTGCGGTCCAACGGGCAGGTCCTCGGGACGATCACCTACGGGTGGGACGCCAACGGCAACGAGACCAGCAAGACCGTCACCCGTGGCTCGACGACGGCCAGCAACACCTACACCTACGACCTGGCCGACCGGCTCACCTCGTGGAACGACGGCAACACCACGGTCGGCTACCGGTACGACGCGGCCGGCAACCGGACCGGGGTCGGCGACGTCGACTACGTCCACGACGCCCGCAACCGGCTCGTCTCCGACAGCACCGGCACCAGCTACCAGTACACGGCCCGGGGCACCCGTAAGCAGACCGTCACCGGCGGCACCACCTCGGTCGGGGTCGCGGACGCGTTCGACCAGATCGTCAGCCAGCAGCCGACCGGTGGCGGCAACGCCCGGGAGTACACCTACGACGCGTTGGGCCGGGCGCTGCGCAGCGACTTCCGGTACACCGGGCTCGGCAACGACCTCGCCATGGACGGCGCGGCGAAGTACCTGCGGGATCCGGACGGCGGTGCCGTCGCGGTCCGGGACGGCGGCACCAGCCGGATGCTCTGGACCGATCTGCACGACGACATCGTCGCCCAGTTCAACACCGCCGGGACGTCGGTGACCGGTCACCGTACCTACTCGCCGCTGGGTGAGGTGACCGCCGCCAGCGGCATGGAGGGCAACCTCGGCTACCAGTCGGAGTGGACCGATCCCCGGTCGGGTCGGGTCAACATGCACGCCCGCT
Source organism: Micromonospora sp. ABR4_055 (assembly GCF_056160425.1). Lineage (NCBI taxonomy): Bacteria > Bacillati > Actinomycetota > Actinomycetes > Micromonosporales > Micromonosporaceae > Micromonospora > Micromonospora sp. ABR4_055. The sequence continues at coordinate 7,846 of NZ_JBSWXD010000139.1, read as the reverse complement.
GGTACGACCCGGCCGTCGGCCAGTTCGACAGCCGCGACAGCGTCACCGTCAGCCCGGTGCCCGACTCGATCCGGGCCAACCGCTACCAGTACGGCGACGGCAACTCGCTGACCGTCACCGACCCGACCGGGCACTTCGGCAAGCGGCTGCGCAACGCCTGGAAGAAGGTCTCCTCCGGCGTGCAGAAGGCCTGGAACACGGTCAAGGCCGGGGTGCGGCAGGCGTGGGAGCAGGTCTTCGAGTGGGCGCAGGCGGCCCGCGAACAGATCGCCGAGAAGATCAACGACGTCAAGCAGGCCGTGTCGAAGGCCTATCAGAAGATGGCCGAGGCGGTCAGAGGGGCCGTCGACCAGGTCGGCCAGTGGGCCCGGACGGCCAGGGACTGGATCGTCGAACACAAGGCCGACATCGTCGGCGCGCTGGTCGGGTTCTTCGTCGAAGCCGCCTGTATGGTCGCGATCGGCTGGACCGGGGTCGGCGCGGTCGCCTGCGGGGTGGCTTCCGGCGTGACCGGTGCCCTGGTCACCGGTGCCATGCAGGGCCAGACCGGCGTCGAGCTGCTGCGCACCGCCGTACTGGGTGGTGCCGCCGGTGGTCTGGGCGCGGCGCTGCCGATGATGGGCCCGGCAGCGGGCAAGGCGTTGAGCAAGGCTGGGTCCGCCGGGGCGAAGAAGGTCGCCGGCACCAGTGTCGGCAAGGCTGCGGCGTCGGCCGGCAAGGCGGTCGGGCGCAAGGTCGACGACCTGTCGCGGGCGGTGTCGCGCGGCACCAGCCGGGCCACCCGGGAGGCGGCCGACTACGCCGACGACGCCGCCCGCGTCGGCGGTAGCCGGGTCGACGACCTCGCCGACGGGGCCGCCAGCTGTGTGCGGCACAGTTTCGCGCCGGACACCCGGGTACGGATGGCCGACGGCACCACCAAGCCGATCGGCGAGGTCGAGCTCGGTGACGAGGTGCTGGCCACCGACCCGGCCACCGGGCAGAGCACGGCCCGGCCGGTGCGGCTGCTGCACCGTCACGCCGACCGGGAGTTGACCGATGTCACGGTCACCGACACCACGACCGGCGAGAGCACGGTCGTCGAGACGACCGCGCAGCATCCGTTCTGGAACGCCACCACCGACCGGTGGACCGACGCCGCCGACCTGCGCCCCGGTGACCGGTTGCGCAGCCCGGACGGCGAATCCACCCAGCGGGTCACCGCGGTCCGGGTCTGGACCGGCCTGAAATGGATGAACGACCTCACCGTCGACGGCGACCACACCTACTACGTGGTGGCAGCCGACCGGCCGGTGCTGGTGCACAACTGCGGCGGTTACACGGACCTGTACCACGGGACCAGCCGGCAGGCGGCGGAGAACATCCGGGCCGACGGCGTGGACACCGGATTCTCGTCACGGTCGAAGATGGACTTCGGGAAGGGTTTCTACACCACCCGGTCGCGGCAGCAGGCGGCCGACTGGGCGGGGAGTCCGCGGTTCGGTGGGGACGGCGTGGTGCTGCACTTCAAGGTGCCGAACGCGAAGCTCGACGCCCTGGCGACGAAGAAGTTCACCGCGACCAGTCCCGATCTGGCCGACGTCGTGAAGCACTACCGCACCGGTGCCCGGGGCAACCCACTCGGCCGGCATCAGGTGGTGGAAGGGCCGATGCTGATGAACGTCGACAAGTTCGTCAACAAGGGACTCCCCGCGCACTGGAAGGGCAACCAGGTCGTCTTCTACGGCAAGGACGCCGGTCGGATACTGACCGCGGCCCTGCAGCCGTAGGAGCGTGACGTGGACGTGCACTACTGGGCGCTGTTCGTCTACTACGACGGCAAGAGGCTCCGGGCACTGGACCGTCCCGGGGTGATCGCACCGGGACGGTCAGCTGATCACGCAGATCGTCGCGCCGGCGGTGACCACCGCGCCGACCTCGGCGGCCAGGCCGCTGACCGTGCCGGCCTTGGTCGCGTTGATCGGCTGTTCCATCTTCATCGCCTCCAGCACCACGACCAGATCGCCCTCGGCGACCTGGTCGCCGTCGGCGACCGCGATCTTGATGATGGTGCCCTGCATCGGCGAGACCAGGGCGTCGCCGCTGGCGGCCGCCGCCGTGCTGGTGCCACCCCGGCGGCGGGCCGGCTGGCGGGCGGCGGTCGGCGCGGCGGCCGTACCGCTGCCGAAGCCGGCGGGGAGGCTGACCTCGAGCCGCTTGCCGCCGACCTCGACCACAACGGTCTCGCGGGGTTCGGGGGCGTCGGGGGCCGCCGCCGGTGCGGTGAACGCCGGCACGGTGTTGTCGAACTCGGTCTCGATCCACCTGGTGTGCACGGTGAACGGTTCGCTGGTGAACGCCGGGTCGCGGACCACCAGGCGGTGGAACGGCAGGGCGGTGGCCATCCCGTCGACGACCATCTCGTCCAGTGCCCGCCGGGCGCGTTCCAGCGCCTCGGCGCGGGTCTCGCCGGTGACGATCAGCTTGGCCAGCAGCGAGTCGAAGTTGCCGCTGACGACGTCGCCGGCGGTGACGCCGGTGTCCACCCGTACGCCGGGGCCGGTGGGCAGGCGCAGTGCGGTGATGACACCGGGCGCGGGCAGGAAGTTGCGGCCCGGGTCCTCGCCGTTGATCCGGAACTCGATGGAGTGCCCGCGCGGGGGCGGGTCGTCGGTGAACCGCAGCGGCTCGCCGACGGCGATCCGGAACTGCTCGCGGACCAGGTCGATGCCGGCGGTCTCCTCGGTGACCGGGTGCTCGACCTGCAGTCGGGTGTTGACCTCCAGGAAGGAGATGGTGCCGTCGACGCCGACCAGGTACTCGACGGTGCCGGCACCGTGGTAGCCGGTCTCCCGGCAGATCGCCTTGGCACTGGTGTGGATCTCGGCGCGCTGGGCGTCGGTGAGGAACGGCGCCGGTGCCTCCTCGACGAGCTTCTGGTGGCGGCGTTGCAGCGAACAGTCCCGGGTGCCGACCACGATCACGTTGCCGTGCTGGTCGGCGAGCACCTGCGCCTCGACGTGCCGGGGCCGGTCCAGGTAGCGCTCGACGAAGCACTCGCCGCGACCGAACGCGGCGACCGCCTCGCGGGTGGCCGACTCGAACAGGTCGGCGATCTCGGCCATCTCGCGGGCGACCTTCAGCCCGCGCCCACCGCCACCGAACGCGGCCTTGATCGCGACCGGTAGGCCGTACTGCTCGGCGAAGGCGACCACCTCGTCCGGGCCGGCGACCGGGTCGGCGGTGCCGGGAACGAGTGGTGCGCCGGCCCGCTGGGCGATGTGCCGGGCGGTGACCTTGTCGCCGAGGTCGCGGATCGCCTGCGGGCTGGGCCCGATCCAGGTCAGCCCGGCGTCGATGACCGCGGCGGCGAAGTCGGCGTTCTCGGAGAGGAACCCGTAGCCGGGGTGGACGGCGTCGGCGCCGGACCGGGTGGCGGCGTCGAGCAGTTTGTCGATCCGCAGGTACGTGTCGGCGGCGGTCTCCCCGCCGAGGGCGTACGCCTCGTCGGCCAGCCCGGCGTGCACCGCCGAGCGGTCCGGGTCGGCGTACACGGCGACGCTGGCCAGCCCGGCGTCCCGGCAGGCACGGATCACCCGGACTGCGATTTCGCCCCGGTTTGCGACGAGAACTTTGCGCACGCCCTGTTCTCCTTTGCTCACGGACCAAGCCGGAGTCTATCGGCCTGCTTGATCAACTAAACCGGCGCTCAGTGTGGGATGGCACACTGGCGATTAGGCTCCGGATGTGTCTGCCACCCGGATGATGATTCTCGGTCTGGTCAACTGGATGCAACCGGTGCACGGCTACGACGTGCGCCGTGAGCTGCTCAGTTGGCGGGCGGACAGCTGGGCCAACGTCGCACCGGGGTCGATCTACCACGCGCTGCGCAAGCTCGCCGAGGAAGGGCTGCTCCGCCAGGTCGGCACCGCCCAGGTCGGTACCCGGCCGGCGCGGACCAGTTTCGAGATCACCGCCGCCGGGGTCGATGAATTCGACTCGTTGGTGCGGCAGCACTGGCGCGACTGCCGACCGCCGACCGACCCGTTTCTCAGCGCGTTCGCCTTTCTGCCGGCGATGCCCCGGGTGGAGGCGGTCGCCATGTTGCGGGGCCGGGCCGCGATGCTGCGGGCCGGCAACGCGGCTACCCGCGACGACCTGACCGCCGGGTGGTTGCGGCAGAAACCGTCGTACGTCGGCTGGATGCTGGAGCTGACCATCGCCCGGGTCGACGGGGAGATCGCGTGGTGTGACCGAATCGCCGCGCTGATCGAGTCCGGGGCGTCGTATCACCCGGCGGAGGAGTCGGCTGACGGCACCTGGGCGGGGTGGCAGGCTGACCTGGACGCCGCCGACCGGGAGTCGGCCAGATCACCCAGCAATAATCAACGTTGACTAGCCCGATCGCCGGGGTCTAGCGTGCCAGACGCAGCGTGGGGAGCTGGGCGGCCCGGCCTGCCCACGGGGGAGAGCGGCCGGCGGCCGGCCGGCTCGGCAAGCCAGGAGACACTTCATGATCGAGACCAAAGGGCTGCGGAAGTCGTTTCGCTCCCGGCAGGGTCGTGGCGCCAAGACCGTCGACGCGGTCCGTGGCGTCGACATGCTGGTCGAGGAGGGGGAGATCTTTGGCTTCCTCGGGCCGAACGGTGCCGGTAAGACGACCACGCTGCGGATGCTCGCCACGCTGATCGAGCCCGACGGCGGGGAGGCCGTCATCGCTGGGGCCGACCTGCTGCGCAACCCCGGCGAGGTCCGTCGGCGGATCGGCTACGTGGCCCAGGGCGGCAGTACCTGGGACGAGGTCACCGGTCGCGAGGAACTGGTGATGCACGCCCGGATGTACGGCATCGGCAAGGCCGAGGCGCAACGTCGGGCCACCCGGGCGCTCGCCGCGTTCCAGTTGACCGAGTACGCCGACCGCAAGTGCAAGACCTACTCCGGCGGCCAGCGACGGCGGGTCGAGATCGCGCTGGGCATCATCCACGAGCCGAAGGTGGTCTTTCTCGACGAGCCGACCACCGGGCTGGACCCGCAGAGCCGGGCGCACATGTGGGACGAGATCCGCCGGTTGCGTGCCGAAGGCATGACCGTCTTCATCACCACCCACTACCTCGACGAGGCGGACGCGCTCTGCGACCGGATCGCGATCATGGACCACGGCGAGATCGTCACCGAGGGCACCCCGGCGGCGCTCAAGCGGGAGGTCGCCGGCGAGGTGGTCACCGTCGGGCTGCGTCCGGACGAGTCGGCCGCCGCCGCGCAACTGCTCGACAGCCAGCCGTACGTCAGCAAGCTGGAGACTCCCGACGACGGCGGCGTCCGGCTCTTCGTCGACGACGGCGCCACCGCCATCCCCCAGATCCTGCGCACCATCGACGGCGCCGGTCTCGAACTCGGCTCGATCGAGCTGCACCGGCCCAGCCTCGACGACGTGTTCCTCACCAAGACCGGCCGTTCGCTGCGTGAGAGCTGACCAGGGAGACCGCACGATGAAATTCGCCCGCGACACCTGGCTGATCTTCCAACGGCAGGCGTTGCTGCTGCTGCGCAACCCCGTCTGGATCTTCGTCGGGGTGTTCCAGCCGATCATGTACCTGGTGCTGTTCGCCCCGCTGCTCAAGCCGGCGCTGGCCCCGATGGGGGCGACCACCAACGCAGAGGTCTACCGCCTCTTCGTCCCCGGCCTGCTGGTGCTGCTGGCCATCTTCGGCGGGTTGTTCCAGGGCTTCGGCCTGATCGCCGAGCTGCGCGCCGGCGTGATCGAGCGCTCCCGGGTCACCCCGGTCAGCCGGCTCGCCCTGCTGCTCGGCCGCAGCCTGCGCGACGTGGTGTCCCTGCTGCTGCAGGCCGTCATCATCACGGTGCTGGCGATCCCGTTCGGGCTCACCGTGCAGTTGGGCAACCTGCTGCTGGCGTACCTGCTGCTCGCCCTGATCGCGCTGATGACCTCGGCGGTGTCGTACGGCGTGGCGTTGCTGGTCCGCAGCGAGGACGCGCTGGCCCCGCTGATGAACACGGTGGCCCAGCCGGTACTGCTGCTCTCCGGCATCCTGCTGCCGCTGGCCTTCGCGCCGCTGTGGCTGCAGCGGGTGGCGCAGTGGAACCCGTTCTCCTGGGCGGTCGACGGCACCCGGGCGCTGTTCGCCGGCAACCTCGGCGACGACGCGGTCTGGCAGGGCCTGCTGATCACCCTGGCGCTGGCCAGTCTCGCGGTCACCTGGGCGGCCCGCGCCTTCGCCCGCAGCGTTCGGTAGGCCGTCCGTCAGCCGGCACGGGACACGCCCGCAGCGCCTGCGGCGGTCGGCCCGGCCAACAGGGCTGCCCTCTGCGCACGGCAACGGCACAGAGGGCAGCCGTTCCAGGCTACCGCCGGCCGGGCCGGCCCGCTGTCACCTGCGCCGGGCCGCTGTCACCTGCGCCGGGCCAGGGTCAGCCCGTCGGCGATCGCCAGCATCACCACGTCCACCCGGTCGTCGGCGGCCACCTGCTGGTTGAAGGCGACCATCGCCTCGTCCTCTTCGCTCTGCGGGTCCAGCACCCGACCGTGCCGCAGCACGTTGTCAATCACGATCAGCCCGCCGGGCCGCATCCGGGGCACCAGCTCACCCCAGTAGACCGGGTAGCTGATCTTGTCGGCGTCGATGAATGCCAGGTCGAGGTGCGGTTCGCCCGGCAACGCCCGCAGCGAGTCGGCCGCCGGGCCGATCCGCAGGTCGATCCGGCCGTCGACCCCGGCCCGCTGCCAGTAGCGCCGGGCCACCGCGGTGAACTCCTCCGACACGTCCAGACAGATCAACTGCCCGTCCGCCGGCAGACCACGGGCGATGGCCAGCGCGGACAGCCCGGTGAAAGTGCCGACCTCCACCGCTCGGCGGGCGTTCACCAGCCGGGTCAGCAGGGTCATCAGCGCCGCCTGCTCCGGCGCGACCTGCATCTGCGCGTTCTCCGGCAGCGTGCTGGCGGTCTCGGCGATGAGGTCACTGACGATCTCGTCCGGCGGGGTGCCGTGGGCGACGACGTACGCCTGCAGGGCATCGGTCATCGGCAAGGTCTTGGTGGTCATGGGCATGACGCTAGTCCGGCTAACGTCCGGTGTCGGGCTCGCCCCACAGATCCGTGATCCGGTAGCCGACCTCGCTGACCAGCCGGCGCAGCAACGGCAGTGACAACCCCACCACCGTGCCGTGGTCACCTTCGATTCGTTCCAGGAACGGCCCGCCCAACCCGTCGATGGTGAACGACCCGGCCACCTGCAGCGGCTCGCCAGTCGCCACGTACGCCGCGACCTCGTCCTCGGTGACCTCGGCGAAGTGCACCACGGTCGCGGCGGCGGCGCAGGCCCACCCGCCGGTGGCCAGACTGGTCAGCGCGTGGCCGGTATACAGCACCCCGGACCGCCCGCGCATCCGCCGCCACCGCGCGGTCGCGTCGGCGGCGTCGGCCGGCTTGCCGAGGATCTCCCCGTCGAAGTCGAGCACCGAGTCGCAGCCGAGGACCAGCAGGTCGGTGCCGTCGTCGGCGAGGTCCGGCCGGAGCCGATCGGCGACGGCGGCCATCTTGCGCCGGGCCAGCTCCAGACACAACTCGTCGGCCCGGTCCAGCGTCACCGACTCCTCGTCGACGCCGCTCACCAGCACCTGAGGGGTGATTCCGGCGGCCTGCAGCAGTTTGTGCCGGGCCGGGCTCGCCGAGGCGAGCACCAGGCGCGGACGCAGGGAGGTAGCCACGGGTGGTCAGGCTACCGGAATGCGGGCCAGTGCTCCGGCCTTCAGTCCGGGGGGTGAAGGCCCGCGCTGGGAGGGCCGCCAGGGCCCGAGCAGTGCCCTGACCTGGCCGGTTCTGCTGCTCGATGTACTGCGTCACGATG
>NZ_JBSWXD010000138.1:0-18508 GCF_056160425.1 Micromonospora sp. ABR4_055 | reverse complement strand
GGCGGGGCCGGCCACGCGGGGAGCGGCCGCGGCGAGGCCCCGGGTCAGCGCGACCGGATCGGTGATCGCGGTTCCGACGACCGTCGCGTACGCGCCCGCGGCGAACGCCGCACGCACCTGGTCGGGGGTGGCGAACCGGCCCTCGGCGACGGTGCGGACCCCGGCGGCGGTGAGCGCCGCGACGAGGTCGAGGTCCGGTGCCGTCTGCCGAGGGCTGTCCGGCGTGTACCCGGACAGCGTCGTGGCCACGAGGTCCGCGCCGGCCGCCCAGGCGGCGGTGCCCTGGTCGACGGTCGCCACGTCGGCCATCACGGGCAGGTCGAGCTGCCCGTGGATGCGGGCGACCAGGGCGTCGACCGGCAGCTCACCCCGCCCGGTGGCCTCGACGGCGACGACGTCGGCGCCGGCGCCGGCGAGTGCCTCGACCAGTTCCCAGCGCGGGGTGATCAGGTCGCGGTCGGCGGCCCGCTCCTTGTGCAGCGCGATCACCGGAAGGTCCACCGCGGACTTCACGGCCCGTACGTCGTCGGGGTGGTTGACCCGCACGGCGGTGGCACCGCCGAGTGCGGCACACGCGGCGAGCCGGGCGATGACCGCCGACACCCGCAGCGGATGACCCTCGGGTGCCTGGCAGGAGACGACCAGGCCGCCGGCGATCGCCGCCACCGGGTCCAGCCGCGGGGCCACCGGGTCCAGCGGCGGGGTCATCGGGCACCCCGCGAGGTGAGGAACTCGCCGTAGCGGTCGTAGAGGTTGCGGGCCGCCGGCCACACCGAGTTGGGGCTGAGGAAGTGGGAGAACTCAAAGGTGATGATCTTCTCCACGTACGGTTGGACCGCGTCGAGCTTGTGCGCCAGCTTGCGCCAGTCGGTCGGGGGGAACCGGATCGGCATGTCCCGGTCGAAGCTCTCGATGTTGGCCCAGGAGACGATGCCGTACCGGCTCGCCGCCTCGGCCGTCGCGGCGAAGTACTCGGCCGACCGGGCCAGCTCCACCGTGCCGTCCTGGAACGCGCAGTAGTCCACGAGTCCGGCGTACCGCTGGAAGATCTCCTCCCAGATCCGCACGTGTTCCTCGGGCGAGCGGGGCCGCTGCCGGGGGTCGGTGCTGGTGGCCATGTCGGCACGGCCGTGGAAGAACGGCGAAACCAGGACGGGCAGGTCGCTGACCTCGCGCAGCCGGGCCGCGAGGGTGGTGTTGATGTCGAGGATCCGCAGGCTGGTGTCGGTGGTCTCGTGCGGCAGGTACCAGCCGCGCAGCGCCGGTGAATCGCCGTAGCGTTGCCACATCTCGTCGATGACGGCGAGGTTGACGTCGACCTCGGTCCGCCAGTCGTAGCGGTACCAGTGGTAATGCGAGTCGTACAGGCCAAGGAAGAAGTCGATGTTCCGTTCGGCGGCGAGGTCGAGGAAGAGCCGGACCAGGTCGACGTGGACCGGCAGCGCGGGCAGCCGGTCGGTCACCGCCCGGCTCGGGCAGGCCAGCCGCTCGCCCAGGCCGAGCCGGATGAGCACGACGGTGTCGATCCCGGCTTCGACGAAGGTGTCGAACTCGCGGGCCCATTCCCGCCCGCCCCAGTTCTGCGACGGAATGTCGACGCTGATCTCGTCGAGGAAGGTGCCACTGATCGCCTGGTACGGCATGGACGTTCCTTTCACGGTTGGTGCGGCTACGGTCACTTCAGTCCCTTCGTCGCGATGCCCTCGACGAAATACCGCTGCCCCAGCAGGAAAATGATCAAGGCGGGGAGGGTGAACATGACGCTGGCCGCCATCAACGGACCCCAGTCGACGCCGTGCTCGGAGAAGAACGCGTACAGCCCGACCGACAGCGTGTACTGGCTGCTGTCGGTGAGATAGATGAGCGGGTTGAGGAAGTCGGTCCAGGTCCAGACGAACTGGAACACCGCCACGGTGGCCAGCGCCGGCCGGGCCAGCGGAAGCACGATCCGCCAGTACACCCGGAACTCCGAGGCGCCGTCGAGCCGCGCCGCGTCGAGCAGCTCGTCCGGGATCCCGACGAGAAACTGGCGGAGCATGAAGATGAAGAACGGGATGCCGAAGAAGCTCGGTACGACCAACGGGAAGTAGGTACCGACCAGGCCGATCTTGTTCCACAGCAGGTACAGCGGAACGAGGGTCACCTGCGGCGGCAACATCATCGAGCCGAGAACGAGCGCCAGCATCAGGCCACGACCGGGCCAGTGCAGCTTCGCCAGGGAGTACGCCACCAGCGGGCAGGACACCAGGCTGCCGACGACGCAGAGCCCGGAGACCAGCAGGGTGTTGCCGAGGTAACGCCAGAACGGCATCGCCGACAGGGCCGCCTCGAAGTTGCCGAACTCCCACTGCTCGGGCAGCAGCCGCGGTGGCAACGAGAACACCTCGGCGGGCGGTTTCAGAGCGGTGCCGATCATGACGACGAACGGGAACAGCATGCCGAGCGCGATCGCCCAGACGAGCGCGTGGCGGCCGGCGAACCGCGCTTTTCTATCCATAGTGAACCCATCGACGCGAGGTGAGCATCAGGACCGCGGTGACGGCGAGCGTGACGAGGAACAGCACCCAGGCGAGCGCCGACGCGTAGCCCATCTTCAGGAACACGAACGCGTTCTGGTACACGTACATCCCGTAGGTCAGCAGCGAGTCGTCGGGACCGCCGGCGGCCGCGTTGAGCCGGGTCTGCGCCAGCAGGTAGGGCTGGGTGAACATCTGCAGGCTGGTGATCAGCCCGACGATCAGCTGGAACAGCGTCACCGGGCTGATCGCCGGCCAGGTCACCGCCCGGAACCGCTGCCACGGCCCGGCCCCGTCGACCAGCGCCGCCTCGTAGGTCTCACTCGGCACGTCCTTGAGCGCGGCCAGGTAGATGACGGTCGTGCCGCCGACCATCCACAGCCCGATCAGGATGATCGCCGGCTTGGTGAACGTCGGGTCCTCCAACCAGTTCGGCTGCGGCAGGTGCAGCAGGCCGAGAATCCGGTTGAAGTAGCCGTACTGTGCGTTGAGCAGCCAACGCCAGACGTACACGCTGACCACGATCGGGATGATCGTCGGCAGGTAGACGATGGCCCGGTAGATCGGCAGGCCGCGTACCCGCGAATTGAGCGCCAGCGCGAACCCCAGCGACAGTGCCAGGGCGAGCGGTACGCCGAACACGGTCAGGTACAGCGTGTTGAACAGTGCCCTGGTGAACCGCTCGTCGGCGACCATGGTGCGGTAGTTGTCGACGCCGACGAAGGTCGGCGGCTGGAACAGGTTGAAGTCGGTGAAGCTGTAGTACCCCGACGCGACGATCGGTCCGAGGATCAGCACCACGAAGCCGACCAGCCAGGGGCTCGCGAACGCCAGCCCCAACCGGAGCTGGCGCCGCGAGGTTGTGGATCTACGGGGCATAGGAGTTGGCCTTGTCCGCCACGTCGGCGAGTCCCTCAGCGGGCGACGTGCGTTGCTGGGCGATGTCGTCGAAGGCCTGACCGAGGTCGCTGGTGTACTCGGCGGACCACGGCGTGCTGGCCAGCGACTGGGCGTTCGGGCTGCGCAGGGCGTCGAGCCAGGTCGAGAACTGCGGCAGCGTGTCGTAGCGCGGGTCGTCGAGCAGCGAAATCCGGGCCGGCAGGTTGCCCAGCGCCAAGGTGAACTGGACCATCGCGTCCTCGGACAGCAGGTACTTCATGAACTCCCACGCCTCCTCGGGGTGCTTGGCGTTACGCGGGATGAACAGCGTGCTGGTGGTGACCTGGGTGGTGCCGGCGAGTTCCGGCTGCGCCGCCGGGTACGGCAGCGGCGCCACACCCCAGTCCAGGTTGGGGGCGAACTTGTCGATGAACACCGACTGCCACTCGCCGTCGATGATCGTGGCCACCTTGTCGACGTAGAACGGGTTCTGCGCGGAGGCGTACTCACCGAAGCCGGAGGTGAAGTCGCGGACTTCCGCCACCCCGTACGTGCCGGGGATGTTCCCGGTGTAGAACTCCAGGCCGGCGACGTTGCCGGGGTCGGCCGGGGTGGGCCGGCCGGACTGATCGTCCCAGGCCCCGCCGAACATGAACCCGAGCGTGGTGAACGATGTGTTGATCTCGGCGTTGGCGTAGCCGAGCTGGGTGATCGTGCCGTCGGCGTCCCGCTTGGTGAGCTTGGCGATCTGCTCCGCCCACTCCTCGGTGGTCTCCGGCGGACCGTCGATGCCGGCCTCGGCGTAGAGCTTCTTGTTGTACATCAGCATCTGCGCGTGCAGGGCGATCGGCATCGAGTAGGTCTGGCCCTCGTACTGCATCTGGGACATCGCCGCCGGCACGAAGTCGGCGGTGTCGAGCCCGTCGGCCTCGATGAAGTCGTCCAGCGGGGCCAGGATGCCCTTGCTGGCCCAGGCCCCGACGCCGTTGCCGAAGTGGTCGGAGATGTCGAACCTGCCCTGCGCGCCGGACATCGACGTCAGCTGCTTCTGGAAGTCCGGGTTGGAGACCCCCCGGACCTCGATCTGGTCCTGGCTGGCGTTGAAGTCGGCGATGATTTCCTCGAGCGCTTCGGCCTCCGCACCGGCCCACAGGTAGGAGAAGACCACCTCGACCTTGTCGCCGCCGCCGTCCGAGTCGCCACAGGCACCGAGCGCTGTGGCGAGTACGCCGGCCACCGCCGCGGCGGTGGCCCGCCGGAAAGATTCGCGTCTCACGTGCACCTCCAAAGATCATCTTTGGTCTAGTCCAATTGTCAGTGCGGGTAGCGTAGACCGGCAGGCAGCATCGCGCTAGTATCATTTTGGTTTAGACCAGCCGCCCCTGGAGCTGACACCTCGGATGACCGCGACCAAGCATGAGCTGCTCCGCAGCCACCTGCAGAACCTCATCGAACGCGAGCTGGCCCCGGACGAGCGACTGCCCACCGAGCGCGATCTGGCCCAGGAGTTCGGCGTCAGCCGGATGACCGTGCGTCAGGCCCTCGAACGCCTGGAAAACGAGCGGCTCGTCTACCGGGTACGCGGCGCCGGCACCTTCGTGGCCCGACCAGCCATCACGAAGAGCATCGAGCTCACATCATTCAGTGACGACATGCGTCGCCGTGGACTGACCCCAGGTTCGCACCTGCGCACCGCCGAGTCGATACCGGCCGGCGCGAACGTCGGCTTCGCGCTGGGCCTGAGCCCGGCGGACGAGGTCGTGCACCTGGAGCGGGTCCGGATCGCCGACGGCGTCCCGATGTGCATCGAGCACACCTATCTCTCGGCGGCGCTCGTCCCGAAGCTGCTCGACCGGCCGTTCGACAACTCGCTCTACGACCTGCTCCGGGACCATTACCACATCCGGCTCGTCCGGGCGGAGCAGTCCATCCGGGCCACGGTCCTGGACGAGGCGACGGCCACCCTGCTGCAGGTCCCGGCCTTCAGCCCGGCCCTGCTGGTCGAGCGGACAGCCTACGACCAGCGGGACCGCCCGGTGGAACGGGCCATGTCGACGTACCGGGGCGACCGCTACGCCTTCGAGATCGAGGTGGTCCGCCCGACCACGGACGGCACCGCCTGACAACCCCTCTCCACCGGCTGACTGCCCGGCACCGTCCGGCCGCCCGCCGGCGGTGCGCACCGTCACGCGCGATGACAGACTTCCAACCCGCAGGTCAGCGACCAGAGCCGGATCTGGGCGCTCCACCCGACACGAACCTGGACTCGCTCATGCCAGACCGGCCTCGCTGGCAAGGGCCCGACGCAGCGTCAGGCGATGCTCGCGCCGGATCTGCGCCTCCTGGTACCTACGGCGGTCGTCGTCGGTCTCCGGCGACAGTGCGGGTACCGGTCGCGGTTGTCCGTTGTCGTCGATGGCGACCATCACCAGGTGGGCGGTGGCCACCAGGGTGGGTGGGACGGCGCGGTCCCACCGGTCAGCGGTGACTGTCACGGCGATCTCCATCGAGGACCGGCCGGCCCAGGTGATCCGGGCGTCCACGTGCACGACATCGCCGACCCGTACTGCCTGGAGGAAGGCGGTTTCGTCGATTGCGGCGGTGACGGCCGGGCCCTCGGAATGGCGGGCGGCGACCACACCGGCGACGGCGTCGATCAGGTTCAGAATCCGGCCGCCGTGCACGGTGCCCATCAGGTTGGTGTGGTGCTGGTCCATGATCTGCGACAGGGTCAGCCGTGACGCGGACGGTGGGCGGCTCGGCAGAGTCGTGTCGTGCACGGGGAACGTCCTTCGAGGTGGTCGTGACCCACGGAGGGGGGCAGACCACAGCGACCTGCGGGCACGCGGGCATGCGGGCCCGAAGGTACGCGGTCCGCCCGGCCCACCCGCGAGACCGGTGGCGCCACACACCCGGTCGGTGTGTGCGGCGCGGGCAGGTCTTCGGACTCGCGGGCGCGTCCGGACCGGGGTCCGGTCTCCTACTGGCCGTCGCTTCCCAGGCGCGGGTGCGCCCAGTGCCGGTGACGGCGGTCGTTCCTGCTCACCGCTGCGGGGCAGTCCCGGATTCGCACCGGGTTCCCTCTTACGACGCCCCTTCCCGACGGGCGGGGCGAACCAGCGCTGACGCCGATGATAGCGGGCCGTCGTCCCACTGTGTGGAAGGGTGATGCGGTCTGCGGCGCGGGGTGTGCGGACCGTCTCACCGGCACGACGCGGACGGGGCAGGTGAGCCGCTGCCCAGGTATGTCGAACAGCCGAGAAGCCGGACACCCTGTCGGCACCCCACCACCCGGACCAGCACCCGCACGGCGCGTCACGGGACGATCGTTACCTGACCCGTCACCAGTTGCGTTCGAGCGATCCGAGCAGGGCCGTACCCCTGCCGCTCACCCGCGCCCGACCAGCCGTTCCAGGATGTCAGCGGCGGGGCCAGCCGCGGTAGACCGGAAGCCGGTGCCGGCCCACAGGTGAACCGACTCGGGATCCCCCGCTTTCGCCGCGGCGCGGCGCACCGGACCGGTCAGGTGGTGCAGGGCCGGATAGCCGATCGGTGCCGATTCGCTGAACCGGTCGGTGAACCTGTTCCGCAGGGCGCGGGCCGGCCGGCCGGTGAAGGCTCGGGTGACGATCGTCGTGCGGCCCCCGTGGTCGGCGAGGACGGCCCGGTGCACCGGGGAGGTGCCGGCCTCGTCAGCCCGCAGCAGGGCGGTCCCCACCATCACCGCACCGGCCCCGGCGGACAGGACCGCGGCGACCTGGCCTGGGTCGGCGAGGCCCCCTGTCGCGATCAGCGGTAGGCCCACCGACCGCCGGACTCCTGCCACCAGGTCGGGCAGGCAGATCGTCGCGGGTGGTCGCGTCGGGGTCAGGGTGCCCCAGTGACCGCCCGCAGCCGCCGACTGGACCACCAGCTCGTCGGCCCCGGCCTCCGCAGCGGCGTTGGCCTCCTCGACCGAGGTGACAGTCTGAACGGTACGGGTACCCACCCGCCGGAAGGCGGCGAACACAGACCTTGGCGGAATACCGAAGGTGAAGCTGACCACCGGTACCGGGTCGGCCAGCAGGAGGTCCACCTTGTCCGGCCAGTGATCGTCGTCCTCGACCGGGTAGGCGGGCAGCGCCACCCCGTATCGCTGCGCCTCGCCGGCCAGCAGATCCGCGTACCGGGCGTAGCTTGCCGGATCGATCCGGACCGGGTTCGGCGCGAAGAGGTTGACCCCGAACCGTCCCCGCCCTGCGGGCCGTACCGCCGCGATGTCCTCGATCAGGGCCTGCGGGGTCCGGTACCCGCCGGCGAGGAACCCCAGCCCACCCACCCGAACCGCGGCGAGTACCAGGGCAGGGGTGCTCGGGCCCCCCGCCATGGGGGCTGCCACCACCGGTAGTTCGATATCCATCGGTCTTTCCCTCCCTGGCCTGGAGACGTGCATCCGGATGCCATGTCAGGGCCGGCGCCGCCGTGGCGACCGGCGAACTGAGCCGGGGTGGGGTGCCCCGGGAGGCTCCCCAAGGTACCAAGCTGAGCCGCTGACGGGCACGACTGTCCATCGACACCGTCTGGCATGCTGCGGCGGATAGTTCCGAGGCGATGCCGGCGATCCGGGCGGACCGACGCTTCGATCTCGATAACGAGGGCTTATCGATATAATTTTTGGTATCGGGGCATCATCGAGGGCCAACCAGAGGGAGAGTCGCCATGCCAAGGCCAGTGTCACAGAAGATGGGCGTCAAGGAGGGCGCGCGGGCGTTCTTCGTCAACGCCCCGCAGACAGCGCTCGAAGCAATCGAGCTACCGGCCATCGAGGTCGCCGACGAACTGACCGGGGAATTCGACTACCTCCATCTGTTCACCATCTCCGGCACCGATCTGAACGAGGTCTTTCCCCGGCTCAAATCCCATCTCAAGGCAACGGGCACATTCTGGGTTTCGTGGCCCAAGAGCAAGCAGCTCGGAACCGACCTGACCCTTCCGAAGGTCATTCATATCGGCTATAACCACGGTTTGGTCGAGAGCACCTGCCTCAGCGTCGACAGCACCTGGTCCGCCCTGAAATTCACCCACCCCAAGAGGGGCAAGACCTACAACAACAGCTTTGGGAAGCTGCCCGACGCATAGCCCACTGTCATAATCCCGCCAACTCGCCACGGTAGCAAGCCCGGCCGGTGGACAAGACTCTCCCATCGCGCCGGGCGATCAACGAGCTTGACAGGGGAAACTATGCCTGGTTTGCTGTGCGGTACTACACACCGGTCGGTGCCAATGTAGCGAAGCCCGGGGGAATAGTGTCGTGGTAGGCAGGGATTCGAGCCCTTCGTTCCATACCTCGGCTGATCTGTCCGACAGCGACCTATTTGCCCACTTATCCCCGAATCAATCGGGCCGGCTTACCGCTTCACGGATTTCCCGAGCGGTGATCTTCGCCGTACTTTTCGGTTACTCACTGAACACACTTCTGTCAGTTATCGCCGCCGGGATACAAGGTCCGCCGCTGTTCGGTTTGGTCCTTTGTCTTGCCGCCGCCTTCGTGCTGCAGATCGCGCATTCCACCCGGGACCCGTTGACCTGGGCGCCACAGGTACGGGCAGCCACTCTGAGCACTCAGGCCGTCGTCACCTTCCTCCCGTTTCTCTGGGTGGGTCCGCAGGCAGGTGCCCTCGCAGGCTTCCTCGCCGGGTCGGCCCTGCTGGCGTTGCCCCACCGATGGCGCTGGTGGGTCGCCGCCGGGGTCGTCCTGGGGGTGCTGGTCCTCCTGCGGGCCGAAGGGCTCGCGGGAGTCCACATCGCCTACGGGGTGTACTTCTCCGCGCTCACCGGCCTGGTGGTCTACGGCATCAGCTCCCTCGTCGCACTGGTCGCAACGGTCCACTCGGCCCGGGGCGAGCTGGCCTGGATGGCGGTGGCTCAGGAACGGCTCCGGGTCGCTCGTGACCTGCACGACCTACTCGGGTTCAATGTGTCGGCAGCCATGCTCAAGAGCGAGCTGGCCTACCGGCTCCTGCCGGTCGCCACCGACCGAGCCCAGCGTGAGCTACGGGACGTGCTGCAGATCTCCCATCGGGCCCTTGTAGACGTGCGGATGGTCGCCGGCGAGGGTCGGCGGATGTCGCTGGCGGCGGAGGTCGAGGCCGCCCGAGGGCTACTCACCGCCGCAGAGGTGCAGGTGGAAGTCGAGGTGACGGTTCCAGAACTGCCTGAGGAGATCGACACGGTCCTCGCCATCGTGCTACGCGAAGCCACGACGAACACGCTACGGCACAGCAAGGCACAACAGTGCCAGATCAGGTCCTCGGTGGTGGCCGGGCAGGTGCGACTGCTGATCGAGAACGACGGGGTGGATCCCGAAGGTCAGGCACACGCACCCAGCGGCTCCGGGTTGAACAATCTGACCGAACGGTTGGAACCCCTCGGCGGGAAGCTCGTCTCTACCGTCGAGGGTGGAAGATTCCGGCTCTTCGTCACCGTACCGGCGCCCTCCGTCCCGGCAGGGCACGCCACGGGCAAGGCCGATGTGACGCCGGTGGTCCCCCCTGCCGCCGGCAGCGAAGCTTCCCGGTGGCATCGGCGGGTCGCCAGGACGATCACCGCCCTGGTCTTCTCCGGATACGCGCTGCTGATGGTCATCAACATCCTGCCTGGGCAGCCGGGCCTGCCGGGCCTGATCGGTTTCGCGGCCTGCGTCGCCACCCTCGTCGGAGTCCAGATTCTCTACTCACTGCGAAGGACCTGGACCTGGCCCCGTCACCTCCTGGCTGCCAGCCTCGCCGGTCAGGCGGTCGTCACCGCCCTGCCGCTGCTCTGGATCGGCGCTCCCTGGGGTTCGATGGGCGGATTCCTGGCAGGCTCCATGCTGCTGGTCACCCGCGAGGCCCTGCGGTGGCCGCTGTACGGATCGGTCGGCGGGGCCATCTTGATAGTCTCCCTGTTCTATGGACACGACCCGGGGTGGACCGCCTATCTCACCCTCTCCACCCTCCTGACCGGGATAGCGGTCTATGGAATCGGCTCCCTGTCTGGCCTGGTTCAGCAGGTCGACCAGGCCCGGACAGAGTTGGCCCATGTCGCGGTGACCAGGGAACGTCTGCGCGTCGCCGGGGAGGTACAGGACCAGTTCGGGCAACTACTCTCCGCAATGACCGCGAAATGCGAGACGGCGATCCGTTTCCTCCCGGGGCAGCCCGAACTGGCCAAGGCAGAGTTGGCAGAGGTGCTCGACATCGCCCGCAGGGCGGTGGCCAACATCCGAACGGTCGCCAGCGGCTACCGGCACCTCTCCTTCCACACCGAGGTGGATTCGGCCACCACCAGTCTGGCCGCAGCCGGGATCAGGACCACTGTCAAGGCACCGGAGATACTGCCTGCGGAGGTAGAGGCCCTGCTCGCGATTGCACTGCGCGAGGCGGTCACCAACATGATTCGACACAGCGAGGCACGCCGGTGCGACATCGAGGTCCGGCTCACGGGAGAAGCGGTGCGGCTCCGAGTGGCCAACGACGGGGTATCCCCCGGTGGCCTCCGCCGGACGAGATTCGCGGGTCTCGCCGACAGGTTGCGGGCCATCGGGGGCAGCCTCTCCATCGAGATGACCGACGGAACCTTCATCCTGTGGGTCGAGGTGCCGGTGACCGCAACCATCGGCAACCGACCTCCTAGCAGTTGAATCCTGAAGGGACCCTAGTTGCTCAAGATTCTTCTCGCCGAGGACGTACACATGGTGCGCGGCGCGCTGGCCTCCCTGCTCGAACTGGAGGGCGACCTGACCGTGGTCGCCCAGGTCGACAGCGGCGACAAGATCGTGTCAGTGGCCCTACGTACCCGCCCAGACGTCGCCATCATCGACGTGGACCTCCCGGTGCTGGACGGCCTCTCGGCGGCGGAGGAACTGCACGGGAGGCTGCCCGAGTGTCGCACCCTGATCCTCACCGGGCTCGGCCGGCCGGGCACCCTGCGCCGGGCGCTCTCCTTGTCCGTCGGGGGATTCCTGCTGAAGAACTCACCCTCCGACGCGCTGGCCCAAGCGGTTCGGGAGGTCGCCTCGGGACGGCGGATCGTGGACCCCCAACTCGCCCTCACCGCCTGGGACGTCGGAGAGATCCCTCTCTCCGGACGGGAGATCCAGGCCCTGCGACTCGCGGCGGGCGGGGCCGAGCCGGACCAGATCGCGGCGACCATGCACGTCTCCGTCGGCACCGTACGCAACTACCTGACGAAGTCGGTGGTGAAGCTGAACGCCCGGAACCGGGTCGACGCCATCCGGATCGCCACCGAGGCCGGCTGGATCTAGACCCGTCTTTCGCACATGCGGTTGAGTGACTTGCGTTGCGGGCGTGCGGCTGGTTCGTTGCTGATCCATGAGTGGATCTGGTGGGCCTCGACGGGTGGCGCGGCGACCTCGGGCGCGGGTCGCCGCGACGGGTCGGGTGGAGAAGCAACTGGGGTCGCTGCCGGTCATCGCGGACTTCTCCCGCCGGTTGGACATCGCGGGTGTGGTCGACCGGGCCTGCCCGATCCGGGAGGTCGCCTCCATCAGCCACGGGCAGGTCATCGAGGCGCTGATCGCGAACCGGCTGACCAGCCCGAAAGCGATGGTCGCCGTGGCCGACTGGGCCCACGCGTGGGCGGTGGAAGAGGTCTACGACATCGATCCCGACCTGCTCAACGACGACCGGCTGGGCCGGGCCCTGGACGCCCTCGCCGATCAGGCCGACCAGGTCGTCGGATCAATCGGCGCGACCGCGATCACGGCATTCGGCATCGACGTCACCCGCTGCCACTGGGACATGACCTCGATCTCGCTGTACGGCGCATACGACCACATCGACGACGAGTACCCCACCCCTGCCTACGGCCACCCGAAAGACCGACGCACCGACCTCAAACAGATCCAGGCCGGCCTCGCCGTCACCGCGGACGGCGCCGTCCCCGTCCTCAGCCGGACCTATGACGGCAACGCCGCCGAGATCGCCCAGGTCACCGACACCATGCGCGCTCTGCAAGCCCTGGCCACACCCCGCAACTTCCTGCTGGTCGGCGACTCGAAACTCATCTCCTACCCCAACGTCACCGCGATGACCACCGAGCAGGTCACCTTCATCGCGCCCCTGGCCGCGTCCCGGGTCCCCGACGGGCTGTTCGCCGGCCTCGACCCGTCCCGGGCCACGATCGTGGACTACATCGCCGAACGCGACGAGGGCAGACCACACACCGAACGGTGCGCCTACCGGGTCGACGAAGACACCATGGACCTGACCGGCCCCCGCAAGAAGGACCCGGTACACACCCTACGGCGGATCCTGGTGCACTCCACCGCCAACGCCACCGCCCAGGCCAAGGCCCGCGCGCTCAGACTCGCCCAGGCCCGCACCGAACTGGACACCCTCACCCGTACCGCCGGCACCCGCCACCACCGCACCATCGACGCCGTCACCACCAAAGCCACCGCGATCGGCCGCCGCCGCCGGATCAGCGCACACCTGCACACCACGATCACCACCGACGACACCGGCAAACCGACGTTCGCCTGGACCCTCGACCAGGCAGCCCTCGACGCCGAAGCCGCCGCCGACGGCTGGTACGCCCTGCTGACCAACCTGCCCGCCGACATCGACGCCACCGACGTGTTCCTGCGCTACAAGGACCAGCCCGCCGTCGAACGCCGCTACAGCGAGTTCAAAGGCCCCCTCGCCGTCGCACCGATCTTCCTACGCAACAACCGCCGGATCACCGCACTGATCACCGTGATCTGCCTGGCCCTGCTCATCTTCTGCCTCATCGAACGCGAAGTCCGC
Organism: Micromonospora sp. ABR4_055; assembly: GCF_056160425.1. Lineage (NCBI taxonomy): Bacteria > Bacillati > Actinomycetota > Actinomycetes > Micromonosporales > Micromonosporaceae > Micromonospora > Micromonospora sp. ABR4_055. Next base: position 5,325 of record NZ_JBSWXD010000138.1, on the reverse strand, counting down.
CGCAACCTCGCCCCCGACACCGAGATACGTGGCTTCTACATCAACGACCGCCGCCCACGAAAGCCCACCGGACGGCTCATCCTGCAAGCACTCGGCGAACTCCGACTCATCCCCGCGCCCCCGAACGAAGCAGCCACCATCCCCACACCCGGGCCTCTACAAACCCGACTCCTGCGACTACTCCACGTCGACCCCACCCAACCCCGCTGGCCATGACCAACGACCACCCAACCGCATGTGCGAAAGACGGGTCTAGACCTGGCCCGATGCCCCCCCGGCCTGCTGGGGGCGATCGGCGGGACGGCCCAGAGCGAAGCTGCCGACACTGGACTCGGTCCGCCAGTCGAGCCCGAGGATTCGGGACGAGACCTCGATCTCACCGCAGTCGATGCGGCGGCCGGTCAACCCCAGCGCGGCGCAGACCAGGGTCAACAACTGGGTCAGCGCGCCGAAGTTCCGTAGCACCAGGGAGTAACCCAGCTCCCCGTACTTGAGGGACACCCGGCGGAACCGGGCGGTGATGGTGAACAGCACCGCCGGCCGTGCGCTGAGATCGGCCGCCACCCGGCTCATGTCCAGCAGGTTCTCGATGTCCGCCTCGGCGTCACTGACTAGTTCCAGACGGTGCCCCAGGGGGTCGTAGTGGTACACCCCACGCGGCATCTGCTGACACCGGTCCACGGTGGCGTAGATTTCCAGTTCGTAGCTGCGCCCGGTGCTGGAGTACGGGCGGTCGCTGGTGACGGAGCCCGCACTGGGCTCCGTCGGTTCGCCGACCAACGACCGCACCCGGGCCGTCCGGTACAGCAGGGTGCCCAACTCGTCGATGGTCATCGGGTCGACCGAGAAGTGGCGGGAGCTGCGGCTCCTCTCGATGACCCCGACCAAGGGCTGCCCAACCCCGGAGCGATCCTCGGGATTCGGGCCGGGCAGGACCACGGCTCGCCCGGCGGCCGGCGGCTTGACCACCGGCTCGACGACGGCCGACTCCCCTATGGGATAGATGGCCCCGAAGTCGTGATCGTGCCGCCCCAGCGTCGATCGGGTATGGAACTGCAGGCCCGCCGGGGTCCAGCCGATCAGCGCGGAATCGGCGTCGTCGCTGCGGTCGACCAGGTCGAAGGGGCCTTCGCTGCCCGCACGGACCGCCAGCCCTGCCCCGAGCAACGGAATCACGACCACTTGGGTCAGGGCGTCGGTCACGGACGGCACGGCGGGCCGGATCAAAGTGCCGACCGCCGACATGGCCTCCGGGCCGTGCAGGATCACCCGGTGCAGGGAGAGCGGCGACTCGATGAGGTAGTCACTGCCGTCGGTACGGATGGTCGCGAACCTGGAGAGGCGTACGGGATGGATCGGCGGGGCGTCGGGGAGTCGGAACCTCGCCTGCGGGGTCAACGGCACCACCGAGAGGAGGTGCCGGTCCGGCTCGAAGCCGAAGGCCCGCACCACCAGGTGTCGGAGCTGGTCCAGCACCTCATCCATGGTCTCCCAGTCGGCTCGGTCGTTGATCACGTTCGACAGGGCTATCGGACCCAGGGTCATCCGTCGTAACGCCCGGACAACCGCAGGGGGTAACCGCCTCAGAGTGGTGTCCTCCGATCGGCTACGCACCACCACCGTCCCCTCGCCGGGGCCGAGCTCGACGAACACCTCGTCACGGAGCGACCATCGAGAGACCCACATCGGATTCTCATTCATTCAAGCTTCTCCGTGCGTTATAGGAAGAGAGGGACCGGGTTGAGTTCCTGGTACGGGGTCGGAGCCACAAGGCGCCCGAGCTGGACCGGCACGTCGAACAGGCGGCCGGGCGCGAACCGGGCCCAGAAGTGCCGGAGCCCGGGAATGACCACCTTGACCACTGGCATACCGAGATCGGGCCGGGTCTGATCGAGGACGAGCACCTCCAGGTCGTGGCGCGCCGCGAGGGCCACGATCCGCTCCACATCCGCTCCGAGGTCCGCGCAGGCATTGTAGTGAAACCCGGCACGGCTGCGGGGGACGACGTGGTCAGCCGGCCGCAGGTAGGGCTGGTTCGCCAGGGTCGCCGTCCGCCACCATCGCTGGATGTGCGGGTCGGCCCGGTCGTAGCCGCTACCGTCGGGGCGGGTATCGATGACCGCCGGCAGCAGTTGACCGAGTTCGGTGAGTGCCCGCCGGAGGGCCACCGCCGGGTCGAAGTGGGCGCCGAAGCCGAGCATCAGGTCCTCTTCCGGCTTGTCGACCCGACGCGAGACCGCGGCCATGACGGGTATTCCAAGGTCGGCGGTGAGGTCCAGGACCCAGAACTCGCGGTTGAGCTCCGCATACTGGACGCGCAGCTCCGCCAGCCAGGGATCGGGGAAAGAGTTCAGATCCACGGCAGGATGCCGGGTCCGGTTGTACCACCAGAGGGCGACCGCGTCCCGCTCGACCAGCTCGAGGAAGCCCTGGACGATGGCATCCTCGAGGCTGCCACCCGCGGCGCTGCCGTTGGATGTCGCGCGCAGCGACCGGTGCCCTCGCGAAGTGAAGTAGAGCAGATCGGTCGGGACCAGACGGTGCCGCCGGTGGGTCAGTGACCAGACCGGGGTCCAGTCGAGCTCCTCAGTCTCGTCGAAGGGCTCTGGGACCTGCTGAAACCCGGGGTTGGCAGCGTTCCAGGCCAGCCGACCGGCGAACTGACGCCGGTCGAAGAGCTGACAGGCATCGGGGTGCACCGCCGCCTCCCCCAGGTCGCGCAGGGCAGCCCGGATGGTCGGCTCGTCACCGAAACGCGAGCCGCAGTAACGTTCGACGGACTCACAGAGTGCGCTCACCCGGGCCTCGAGGTCCGTACGTCCCTTGCCGCCGCTCTGCTGGCGCAGGCCGGCCCGCAACCCGGCCATGCTCCCGGTCATCGCCCGGTTCGTCCCGGACAGGTAGCTGTGCAGGAAGTCCGGGCAGCGGGGATCCCGGTGGATGCCGTCGGTGATACCGGTGATCGGATCCGCGAGCCGCCGGTACCGGTCCCAGACCTGCCGCTCGGTCAGGGCCCGGTGCCCGTTGCCCGCCACGGTGGCCTTCCGCCGGGAGGTCGGCCGGACCGGCTCCCAGGTCCGGGCGGCCATCAGGCCAGGATCCCCACAGTCCCGGCACTGCGGCCGCCGGTCGACCGGATGTGACCGACCTTCGAGAGTCAGGGTGTCGAAGATCCGCACCGCGTCCCAGGCGACCCTGGTGGCCCCGGCCAGCCATTTGGCTACCTCGACGGCGACCAACTGCAGCCCGAGTGCCCGGGTGGCGGGCAGGGATGCTTCGGGAGCCACGACTGCGGCAGACCCGGCGAGGTCCCGGAGCAGGACCTCCCCTGGGCGCTGGCCTCGCAGCCGAGTCGCCAGGCAGGACCAGCATGGGCCCTCGCCGCCAGGCTGGAAGACCGGACCGATCCACAGTTCCGAGCCGATCGGCTTCGCCGGCATCCAGGCCCGACCGGTGGCCAGCATCTGGCTGTTGATCGCCCGGAGCCCGGGGTTCAGGTAGTCGTCACAGAGCACCAAGGTCAGGTGATGGCCACGGTCGGGACCCTCCTCGGCGGCGACGCCGGTGGCGCGCAGGGCGGCGGTGGCGGAACCAGCGTCGAGTATGCCCTCCCCACCCAGTGACGTCACCCGTACCGCCGTCCCGTTCAGCCGGTCGGGGTCGGCTCCGGCCAGATCCCAGTACGCCTCGGCCGCCTGGTCACCACCGGGCGAGGGGGCCCGTCGCAGGGTGACCAGGTCGGCGGCGACGAGAGCACCGAGCAGCTGACCGAGTCGTTCCGGCGCAAGCCCGGGTGCCGCGTTCTCCTGCACCTCGCGCACCGTACGGGTGCCGTCCAGCAAGGGGGCGAGGATGCCGATCTGCTCGCCGGAGAGGGCTACCGTGCCGCGGGCCGAGACGAGGTAGACGGCAGACTCCCCGGGGACGGCCGCCATCCGCAGGTGGCGGCGGAATCCGATCAACGTTGGCGTCTTCCCGGTCACGGCCGCGGTCCTCATCCGCAGTAGGTGAAGGCCGGGGCAACAGTCACCGGGTGGTCGAGGTCCTCCACCACAAGCCCCGAGTCGGTGAAGTCCGCCGTACGGAGGACGTCCACGAGCACGGTCGCCGCGAGGCACCCGTTCTCCCCGTCCGCCGTCAGGATCCGCAGCACGTCAAGATTGGTCATGACCAGACTCTCCGTCCACTGGATGCGGTCCTACTCTGAACCGCTCGATGCGATGATTCTCGGTGTGGGCCAAGGGTCTTCGATACCTTCCACTTCACGCCCTGGATGTGAATTTCTCATATCCAGTTCGTGAGTGGCGCTGTAGGAACGGAGCCGCCGCCGTCCTACGCTTCCGGCAATTGATGTTGCGCATCCCGCCGACCTTGATAACGCGAAGCGAGGAGCCATGCACCACGACCTGCAAATAAATCGGCTTCGGGCACTGGTGACCGTGGTGGACCTTGGCGGTTTCCGACGCGCCGCAGAGGCTCTGCACGTCACCCAGCCCGCGATCAGCCAGCAGATCCGCCAGTTGAGCAGCTTCATCAAGGAGCCGGTCTTCATCTCCACCGGCCGGGAGCTGCGGCTCAGCACCCAGGGCGAGGAACTGCTCGGGTACGCCCGGCGGTTGGTGGCCCTCAACGACGAGGCGGTCGAGCGGTTCATGCCCCCGGCCGGGGGCACCCGGCTCTCCATCGGGATCGGCGACCAGCTCGCTGAGGCTCTCCCGGACATCCTGCAGTCCTTCTCGTACCGGATGCCGCGTTCCCAGATCAACGTGCGGACCGGGCTCAGCGAGAACCTTGAGGCACAGGTGGTCAACGGTCAACTCGACGTGGCCCTGCTGCTTCAGCCGCGCACCCCGCGGGCGGCCACCGCCTACGAACTCGGCCACCTCCGGATGGGTTGGTTCGGCCAGCCGGTTTACGGCGAGGGGACCGCCCTTCCGTTGAGCCTGTTCACGGAGCCGAGCACGCTGCGCAGTCGGGTCGTCGAGGTGTTCAACGCCTCCCGACTCGCCTGGCGGGTGGCGTACGAGGGCTCGGAACTGGTCGGTCTGCGCGCCGCGACCAAGGCCGGCCTCGGAGTCTCCTGCCTGATAGCCAATGGCGGCGAACTCTGGAATCTGCCGTCGGCGTTCGGTGACGACCTGCCGGATCCCCCTGGCCCGATCCCGGTGACGATGGCAGTCTCGGCCAACTCCGCCGCTCCTGGTTTCGTCCGGGTGGCCCGCAAGGTTCTCAAAAAAGCTGTGACTGGTTACCCCTTCGCGAGCGAACAAAACACGACGGTAGGACGCACCACGCCGAGGGGCCCCGGGACTCTCTCCCGGGGCC
>NZ_JBSWXD010000137.1:0-18694 GCF_056160425.1 Micromonospora sp. ABR4_055 | reverse complement strand
CCCCCCCCCCCCCCCCCCCCCCCCCCCCCCCCCCCCCCCCCCCCCCCCCCCCCCCCCCCCCCCCCCCCCCCCCCCCCCCCCCCCCCCCTCCGGCCGTTCCAGGTCTCACCGACCCGACCGCCGTATCTCGGCTGACCCGCCCGGACGAGCGTCCGGGCAGTCGAGAGTTCAGCGATCCGCTCCGGTGCGGGGCGATGGTTGCCACAGTTGGGGCGTGCACGACGACAGCCCGCACCCGCATCCGACCGCTGGCGGTCTCCGCCTGGTGCGCCGGAATCCGCTGGTCACCGGCGACGTCAGCTGGATGGAACTGTTCGTCGACCTGTTCTTCGTGTTCGCTTTCCTGAAGGTCACCACCTTGATGGCGGCCGATCTGACCGCGGTCGGCATGCTCCGCGGGGTCCTGGTGATCCTGCTGCTGTGGCACTGCTGGACCCCGGTCGTCTGGCTCGGCAACGTCGTCCACCTGGACCGGGGCGGCATGCCGCTGATGATGGCCGGCATCGCCACCGTCCTGCTGGTCATCGGCGTGACCGTACCCGAGACGTTCGTCGACCTGCCCGGCAAATTGCCGGGACCGGTCGTGGTGGTGGTCGGCTACCTGGCGATCCGGGTCAGCGTCCTCACAGTCCTCACCCGGTCCCGCTGGTCGGAAGGTCCGGCCGGCCGCCGGCCCGCTGCGATCGCCTGGCTGACGCTCGCCGCGTCGGCGTCGGTGCTGCTGGCCGCCGCGCTGCTGCCGCCGCACCTGCCGGCCCGGTTCGACGCCGATCTGGTACGGCTGGTGCTGTTCGCCCTGGCCCTGTCCATCGACTTCGTGGTGCTGACCGCGGTCGGTCGCGGCAGCTGGCAGATCGTCTCGCCGTGGCATCTGGCGGAACGGCACGCGCTGATCGTCCTGATCGCGCTCGGCGAGACGATCATCTCGATGGGCACCGGCGGTGGTATTGGTGCCGACCTCCCGGTCACCTGGCCGCTGATCGCCGCCGCGACGCTCGGCCTGGTCATCGTCTCCGCCCTGTGGTGGACCTACTTCGATCTAGCCAAGATCCTCGCCGAGCATGCTCTCTCCCGGAGATCCGGCGTCGACCAGACCCGGATGGCCCGGGACGTGTACAGCGGCCTGCACCTGCCGATGATCGGTGGGCTGATCTTCTTCGCCCTCGGCCTCAAACATGCGACCGCCACCATCACCGGCGGCTCCGAACACCCCTGGACCACCGCCGACGCGGCCATCCTCTACGGCGGCGTGCTGCTCTACCTGCTGGCGCTGGTCGCCTTCGAATGGCTGTCCGGACGTCTGCTGGGTCGCAGCCCGCTCCTTGGCATCGCCCTGCTAGTAGGCCTGCTCCCGGTGGCCACCCGCGTCCCACCGCTGGGCGCGTTGGCGCTGCTGGCCGTCGGCGTCGTGGCGATGCTGATCGCCGACCGGACGGTGTTCCGCCGCCGCCACGTCCAACTGCACCGGCTGGCCGAATCCGAGACGTCCCGCCTGCACGGGGTCACCCCCCGGGAACTCTTCCTCGACCTGGTCTTCGTCTTCGCGTTCATCCAGGTCACCACGCTGATGACCCGGCACGCCTCGGTCTGGGGCCTCGTCCGAGGGCTGACCCTGCTGGCGCTGCTGTGGTGGGCCTGGACCTCCTTCTCCTGGCTCACCAACGCGGTCCGCACCGATACGGTCCTGGTCCGGTTCACCACGATCGGCATCGCCGCCTCGGTTCTGACGATCGGGATCGCTACCCCGCAGGCCTTCGAACCGGCCCCGGGAAGTCTGCCCGGTTCGCTGATCATCGTCGCCAGTTATCTCGGCGCCCAGCTCATGCAGACCGTGCTGATCCTGCAGGCATCGCGTACCGAGCCGGTGCTGGGGGCGCTCGCACTGCAGAACGCCGTACCGTCGACGGCCGCGCTGCTGCTGCTCATCGGGTCCGCGGTGGTGGAGTTCGCGTCGCCCGACTGGCTGGCCGGAATCCCGGCCGTCACGCTGCTCTGGGTCGCCGCGCTCACCATCCAACTCGCCGGCAGCTACCCCACCGGGGTGAAATCCTGGCGGCCCCGATCCGCTCGGCACTGGGTGGACCGGTACGCGCTGATCATGCTCGTCGCGTTCGGCGAGACGATCATCTCGGTCGGTCTGGCCGTCGCGGATCAGCCGGTCTCCACCAGTGTCATGGTCATCGTCGTCACGGCGGCGGTCACCGTCGGCGCTCTCTGGTGGCCATACTCCACGACGATCGACTCGGCCCGCCTCACCTTGGACGCGCAGACCGGCGTCGACCGGGCCAGACTCGCCCGCGACGCGTTCACCTACCTGCACCTGCCGATGGTCGCCTGCGTCATCCTGATCGCGTACGGCCTGCACCAGGCCGCGGTGCCGCGCGACGACACCGGTATCCGGTTCGGCCACTACGCTTTCTACTGGGGGGTGGGGTTCTACCTGCTCGCCAATCAGGTGTACTGGTGGCGGACCTGGCGCGCAATCAGCTGGTACCGGATCGCCAGCGGCGGTGCGGTCATCGTGCTGGCCTTCCCGACCGCCGCACTGCCCGCTGTGATCAGCCTGCCGGCGCTCACAGTATTCGGGCTGATCTCCGCAGCCGTCGAGTTCGTGCGGATCGGTGACCTGCGGACTCAACCGCCTTCGCGGACCCGTTGACCTTCGACGGGGTGGTCAGCTCGGCCGCCGGCGGGTGGACCGGCGGGTCCTACTGGCCGGCCGCCCCGTCGATGCATTCCCGCAGCAGGTCGGCGTGACCGTTGTGCCGGGCGTACTCCTCGATCATGTGGGTCAGCACCCAGCGCAGCGAGATCGGGCCGCGCCGGCCCGAGCCCGTGACGTCCAGTCCGGCCGCGTCGGCGACGAAACGCTGGGCGTACTCAATCTCCTCCCGCCACGCCTCCCACGCCTGGGTGACCGCCGCCGGGTCGGCGACAGCAGCGTCGAAGTCGTCGTTGGGCGCGGCCTCGGAGTAGAAGCGGGGCGGCGCCTCCTCGCCGGCCATCACCCGCCGGAACCAGTACCGTTCCACGTCGGCGAGGTGCCGCACCAGCCCGAGCAGCGACAGCGCCGACGGCTGCACCGACCGCCGGGCCAGCTGCTGCGGGTCGAGTCCGCCGCATTTGAGCTCCAGGGTCCGGCGGTGCCAGTCGAGGAACCCGGTGAGGGTGGCCCGCTCGTCGCCGAGCACCGGCGGATCGGTACGGGGGTCGGCGTCCGGGTCGGTGAACATGTCGATCGTCATGTCGGTCATCATCGACGGACTGCTTCGGCACGGCCAGCGAATACCGGCTTGACCTTGGAGTGCACTCCGAGGTCTACCGTCGTCGACATGACCACGGGCACAAGAGTCGAGGTTCTCGACCTCACCGGCTGCGCCGCCGGGGCGGATGAGGCGTGCGGGACCGATGCCTCCGGAACCGGCGGATCCGGGCGGCGCGGCCTGCGGGTCGCCGCACTCGCCGTCGCCGCCGGTGTCTCGCCGGACACCGTCCGCTACTACGAACGGGCCGGGCTGCTGCACCCGCCGGAGCGGACCCCTACCGGCTACCGCGTGTACGGCACCGCGGCGGTCGACCGGCTCCGGTTCATCCGGGGCTGTCAGCGACTCGGGCTCCGGCTGCGGGAGATCGCCGATCTGCTCGCCGTCCGGGACATCGGCGTCTGCCCGTGTGAGCCGGCGGAGCAGTTGCTGCGCCGCCGGATCGCCGAGGTCGACGTGGAGCTGGCCCGGCTGACCGCGCTACGGGCGGAGATGGCGGCGATGGCTGAGAAGCTGCCGACCACGGCCTGCCCGCCACCGGAACCGGGCCGATGGTGCCCACCGGATGGGGACGGGAGGTGATCACGATGCTGGAGCTGACCACGCGCTGCGACTGCGAGCCGGACTGCTGCGGGCCGGACTGCTGCTGACCAGTCGGCCCTCAGGGCCGGGTGGGTACCGGGCCGGGGGGGGGGGGGGGGGGGGGGGGGGGGGGGGGGAAGAAGGGGGGGGGGGGGAGGAAGGGGCAGGAGGTGCGGGAAGGCAGGCGTGGTGGGTACGGGAGGGTGGAGAACGGGTCCCCCCGAGGTACCGGGGGGGACCAGGCTAGGTGGGGTCTATGGGGTGGGCGGCGGACACCCACCGGGTGCCGGAGGGATGTTACGAGGTGGTGCCGGTCACCGCCGAGCCGTTACGTGCAACGGTGTAGGCGATCGTCGTACCGCTCCAGAAGTGGAAGGTGAGCGTCACCGGGGAGCCGTCGTTGACCTCAGCGAAGAAGTCCGACGTCAAGGTGATCGTGTTCGCGGCGTAGTTCGGCCGGAAGGTGACGTCGAACTCCTTGTACGACGTCCAGTTGTGCGGGCCGGCGTTGGAACCGTCCGCGTACCGCGCCTCCATGGTGGCCAGTTGGTCACCGCGGAAGGTCGTCGGGATGTTGAACGACGAGGTGGTACCACTCGCGTTGGCCAGTACCGGCGGATCCGACGAGATGATGTTGATTCGCCACGGCACGCCGGACGAGAAGCGGGCGTGCAGGGTGGCGTTCACCCCGTACGCCCGATTGCCGACCAGGCGGGTGACGGTGGACGCGGGCAGCGTCAACTGGTTGCCGCTGACCGTGTAGTCGGTCCCCCGGACAAGGTCGGTGCTACCCTGCCGCAGTCCCTGGAAGGTCAGCCCGTTGAGGTTCAACGCGAGGGTCTTGGCGGTGACGCTGCCGGTACGCGGCACGAAGATCATGTCGCTGGCGGCGGTGCCGGAGCGGGTGGTCCAGGCCGACTTGATGTGGGCGATGAGCTCCGGGTCGCTCCACTGGAAGCTGGTCCGGCCGAGGTGCTGGCCGTTGTCCCACAGCTGGGTGGCGATGCCGCGGGTCCGGGTGTGGTAACCGAAGAACTCGAAGAACTTCAGTTTCTCGCCCTGCTGGATGGTGCCGGTGTGCCGGTCGAAGCCGAGCAGACCGAACTCGCCGATGACAACCGGGATGCCCCGGGACACGAAGGTGTTCTGCACCCGGTTGAGCGAGTCGATCACGTCCTGCTGGGCGGTGGCGTCGAAGCGGTAGCCGCCGGCGACGTTGACGCTGAACGGCCAGTACCCGTAGTAGTGCACCGTGGCGATCAGGTTGGGGTCGTTCAGTGCGGTGAACGTGCTGGCGAGCTCGTCGAGCCGGGCCTGGTCGGACGAGGTGTGCAGGGTCGGCAGGATGAGCAGCCGGGTGGCGTTGTTGCCGCCGGAGTTGCGGACGATCTGATGGAACGTCCGGTTCAGCTCGTCGAGCAACTGGGCGTTCTGGGCATCGCCGGAGCTGTTGCTGAACTGCGGCTCGTTGACGCTCTCGAAGTGCAACTTTGGCGACGAGTCACGGAAGGTGTTCGCCAGCTGGGTCCACAGCGCCGAGTAGCGATCCAGGACGCCGGTGCGGTTGCTGGGCATCGTGTTGATCCACTGCCAGGAGTCGTGATGCAGATTGATCATCACGTAGAGGTCCTCGGCGAGGGCCCAGTCGACGATCTGCTTCACCCGGGCGAGCCGGGTGGGGTCGATCGTGTAGTTGGGCGCGCCGCCGTGGTGGTGCGTCCAGGTCGCCGGAATCCGGATGCTGTTGAAGCCCTGCGTCTTGATGGTGCGGATCAGATCCCGGGTGACCAACGGGTTGCCCCATGAGGTCTCACCGCTGCCGTCGACGTTGTCGCCGGTCGCGTCGAGGGTGTTGCCCAGGTTCCACCCCGGCTGCATGGCGTCGACGACGTCCTGCGGGTTGCCCGGCGGACGCGGGGTCGCGGTCGGCGTCGGGGACGGCGGCGCGGTGGTCGGCGGCACCGTCGGCGACGGTGGGTCGGTCGGCGGCGTGGTGGGACCCACGCTGCCGGTGCAGGTGACACCGTTGAGCGCGAACGACGTCGGGGCGGTGTTGCTGCCCGACCAGGAGCCGTTGAAGCCGAACGAGACGGTCGCGTTGGTGCCGAGGTTGGCGTTGTAGCTGACGTTGGTCGCGGTGACCTGGCTGCCCGAGCTGGTGATGGTGGCGTTCCAGGCCTGGGTGACCTGCTGTCCGGACGGGAAGGCCCAGGTCAGCTGCCAACCGTTGATCGGGTCGCCCAGGTTGGTGACGTTGACGTTGGCGGTGAAGCCGCCTGGCCACTGGGCGGGTGCCGAGTAGACCACCCGGCAGCCGGCGGCCGCGTGCGCGCTGGCCGCGACGGCGACGCTTCCGCCGACCAGTGCGGCGGTCACACCGCCAGCGACCAGGCCGGCGCGCCACCTTCTCCCGCGAGCCGTCGTTGTCTGTTGAGTCATGTCGCTCCTCGCCGTGGGGTGTGCCTGCGGGTCAGGCACGAAGGGACGGGCACCGGCGGTCGCAAACGAGCAGCCAGCACCAGCGAAGTGGCCGCAGACTAAGTCGGGAGCCCAAACTTTGTCAATCGGCGCACGCCGATGTTGATGCCCCCGGAGGTGCACCCCGACCAATCCGCCGCTGCCGGCAACGCCCCCTGACCGGCACAAAGAGATCCCGTTGGCGGACCGACGTCCGCCAACGGGATCAGAAACGACAGCCGGCCCCGGGCCGGCGCGCGTCACGCCTCAGTGCACCGTGACCGTCGGCCCGGGAAGAAGCTCACGCATCTCCGCCGGCAACTCGGCGCCCATCTCGTCGGCGATCCGCAGCGCCTCCTCCACCAGGGTCTCCACGATCTGCGACTCCGGCACCGTCTTGATCACTTCGCCCTTGACGAAGATCTGGCCCTTGCCGTTGCCGGACGCCACCCCGAGATCGGCCTCCCGGGCCTCGCCCGGCCCGTTCACCACGCATCCCATCACCGCCACCCGCAACGGAGCCGGAAACCCGTCCAGCGCAGCGGTCACCTGGTCGGCCAAGGTGTACACGTCCACCTGCGCCCGCCCGCAGGACGGGCAGGAAACGATCTCCAAGCCCCGCTCACGCAACCCGAGCGACTCCAGGATCGCCGTACCGACCTTGATCTCCTCCACCGGCGGCGCGGACAGGGACACCCGGATGGTGTCGCCGATCCCTTCGGCCAGCAGCGCGCCGAACGCCACCGCCGACTTGACCGTGCCCTGAAACGCCGGGCCGGCCTCGGTCACCCCGAGGTGCAGCGGATAGTCGCACTGCTCGGCCAGCAGCCGGTACGCCCGGATCATCACCACCGGGTCGTTGTGCTTGACCGAGATCTTGATGTCCCGGAAGTCGTGCTCCTCGAACAGCGAGCACTCCCACAACGCCGACTCCACCAGCGCCTCGGCGGTCGCCTTGCCATGCTTGGCCAGCAACCGCTTGTCCAGCGAACCGGCGTTGACACCGATCCGGATCGGTGTACCGGCCGCCGACGCCGCCTTGGCGATCTCCGCCACCTTGTCGTCGAACTGCCGGATGTTGCCCGGGTTGACCCGCACTGCCGCACAGCCGGCGTCGATCGCAGCGAAGACGTACTTCGGCTGGAAGTGGATGTCGGCGATCACCGGGATCTGCGACTTGCGGGCGATCGTCGGCAGCGCGTCCGCGTCGTCCTGCGACGGCACGGCGACCCGCACGATCTGGCAGCCGGACGCGGTCAGCTCGGCGATCTGCTGCAACGTCGCGTTGACGTCCGAGGTCACCGTGGTGGTCATCGACTGTACGGAGACCGGTGCACCACCACCCACCGGCACCGGACCGACCATGATCTGCCGGCTGACCCGGCGCGGCGCCAACGGCGGCGGCGGCACTGCGGGCATGCCCAGACTGACAGCGGTCACTTCTCAACTCACCTCGAGAACAGCGTGATCGGATTGACCACGTCCGCGGTGATGGTCAGCAGCGTGAACGCGCCACCGATCAGCAGAACCGCGTACGTGAGTGGCATCAGCTTGAAGTAGTCGACCCGCCCCGGGTCGGGTCGGCCCAGCACCGCGTACAGCCAGGACCTGGCCTTCTCGAACCAGGCGATCGCGATGTGCCCGCCGTCCAGCGGCAGCAGCGGCAGCAGGTTGAACACCCCGACGAAGAAATTCAGCGAGATGAACAGCAGCACGAACAACTCCCAGGCATCGTTGGCCACCGCCTCCCCGCCGAGCCGGCTGGCACCGACCACGCTGATCGGGGTGTCGATGTCGCGCTCCGCGCCGGTGATCGAGGCCCACAGCGCCGGGATCTTCTCCGGGATCCGCATCATCGCCTCGACGGTGCCGACCGCCATCTGGCGCAGGTAGTCGCCGGTCGCGCCGAATGCCTCGATCGGCCCGTACGTCACCATGCCGGGCTTCTCGATCCGCAGCCCGACGCCGAGCGCGGCGACCGTGCTCAGCGGGCCCTCGTCGGTGCCCAGCTCGGGGCGCTGCACTGCGGCGAGCTCCGCCTCGGCGGTGCCGGTCGTCCCGTCCCGCTCGTACCGGACGGTCGCCGGCCCCGGATCGGCACCCCGGATCGCCTCCAGCATGTCACCCCAGGTGTCGACCGGGGTGCCGCTCACCGCGAGGATCCGGTCGCCGTCACGCAGGCCCGCCTGCGCGGCCGGGCTGGCCGGGTCGCCGGCCTCGCAGGCACGGGCCACGTACTCGACGACCACACAGTCGGTGACCGCGACCACCGCCGGCTCCTGACGGGCCTGCTCCTCGGTGGCGGGGAAGTCCGGGTTCGGCAGGCCCATGAAGACCGCAGCCAGCCAGAGGGCGACGATCGCCAGCCCGAAATGGGTCACCGACCCGGCGGACATCACCACCGTCCGCTTCCACACCGGAAAGCGCCACATCACCCGGGACTCGTCGGCGGGTGCCACGTCGTCGTCCTGCGGGGTCATACCGACGATCTTGCAGAAGCCACCCAGCGGGATGGCCTTGAGCCCGTACTCGGTCTCACCGCGCCGGAACGACCAGATGGTCGGGCCGAAACCGACGAAGTACCGGGTCACCTTCATCCCGAACTTTTTCGCGGTCACCATGTGACCGGCCTCGTGCAGGCTGACCGAGATGAGAATCGCGAGGGCGAAGAGAACCACCCCGAGCAGGTACGCCATCAAGCTCCCTCCGCCGATGCACCGATCAGCTCATGCGCCCGGGTTCGCGCCCAGGATTCCGCAGTGAGCACATCGTCGACCGTACCCGGTTCGCCGAAGTCCGGTGCCGCCTGCAGCACCCGCTCCACCGTGTCGACGATGCCGAGGAACGGTAGCCTGCCGGCGACGAACGCCGCCACGCACTCCTCGTTCGCGGCGTTGTAGACCGCCGGCCGGCAGCGGCCGTCCGCGCCGGCCTGCTTGGCCAGCGCCACCGCCGGGAACGCCGTCTCGTCGAGCGGGGCGAACTCCCAGCTCTGCGCCCGGGTCCAGTCGACCGGCGCGGCCGCTGCCGGCACCCGGGCCGGCCAGCCCAGGGCCAGCGCGATCGGCAGTCGCATGTCCGGTGGACTGGCCTGGGCGACCGTCGAACCGTCCACGAACTCCACCATCGAGTGGATCACCGACTGTGGGTGGACCACCACCTCGATACGCGGGTACGGGATGCGGAACAGTTCGTGCGCCTCGATGATCTCCAGGCCCTTGTTCACCAGGGTCGCCGAGTTGATCGTGATGACCGGGCCCATGTTCCAGGTCGGGTGGGCCATCGCCTGCTCCGGGGTGACCTCGGTCAACTCGGCACGGGGCCGCCCCCGGAACGGGCCGCCGCTCGCCGTCACCACCAGCTTGCGCACCTCGTCGGCGGTGCCCGAACGCAGGCACTGGGCGAGCGCCGAATGCTCGGAGTCCACCGGCACGATCTGGTCCGGGCGCTGTATCGCGGCCCGCACGATCGGACCACCGGCGATCAGCGACTCCTTGTTGGCCAGCGCCAGGGTCCGGCCGGCCCGCAACGCCGCCAGGGTGGGGGCCAGCCCCCGGGAGCCGTCCACTCCGTTGAGCACCACGTCGCACGGCCACTCGGCAAGCTCGGCCATCGCCGACGGGCCGGCCAGGATCTTCGGGATCCGGAACCCACCGGTCGGATAGCCGCGCCGGGACGCTTCAGCGTAGAAGGCGAGCTGCAGGTCCTGCGCCGCCGAGGCCCGGGCCACCGCCACCACCTCGACCTGCAACAGTAGTGCCTGTACGGCGAGCAGCTCGACGTTTCCCCCGCCGGCGCCGAGCCCGACGATGCGGAACCGGTCAGGGTTGCGGGTGACGATGTCGACCGCCTGGGTGCCGATCGAGCCGGTGGAGCCGAGCAGCACGATATCCCGTGGGGAGGAAGTCACCGACCCATTGTCCCGCAGCGCCGCAGCCGCCCGGCCGCCGGGCGCGCCGCCGAGTCACCGGGACACCGCGTCACCGTGCGTCGTCGGCCTCGTCGAGCAGATCGGCCGGATCGATGGTGAACTCGAACGGCTCCTTCATCACGAACGCGGTTCCGGCCGCGGCCGCCGCCACCGGCCGGTACTCCCCGTCGCTCAGCTCGTGCAACGCCAGTGCCGGCACCCGGTTCCGGAAATCCGCCCGGAGAAAGAAGGGCACACCGGCTGCGGCGTACTGCCGTGGCCGGTCGATCACGTCCTTGCGCCGGTTGCCCTTGGAGACGATCTCGCCGAGCAGCACGGCTTCCGAGATCGGCATCGAGACGTGTCCTCCACCAGGTGAGCGGAGCACCACGATGTCGGGGGTGTACAAGTCGTCGCCCGAGACGACGTTGACCTCGTGGTACAGCCAGAGCTTCGCCCGGCGCGCTGCCTGCTTCAACAGATACGCCAGATCCAGCTCGATCGTCTGATGGTCGTACCCGGCATGTGGTGTCACGATCACGCTCCCGCTGAGGACCTCGACCTTGGGACCATTGGTCTCCGGCAACAGGTCAAGGGCGAGCTGCGCGGTCCACGGCTCGTCGAAATCGCCGAGTACGTCGAACGACGGCTCACGCGGCGGCTCCGGATCGGGCACGAATGCCGGCTGTGCCAACGTGCTCACCCCTTTCCGCGGGACATGATGCACCGACCAGACTAGCCGCGACGCCCCGCCACGGCGGCGCACCGGGCCATGTCGGCTGGCCGACCGTAAAGCCGGACCGTACGGGCCACCCCACGCCGGGCCACCGCCGTACGGGAGTGGAGACCGCCCCGGTGGGGAAAGCTGAGGAACATGGTCTCCCGAGGTCGCCGGCTGGTCCGGGCAGCATTCCGGCCGCTGCGCGGGCGGGACCTGTCGCTGCACGCCGCCTCGATCACCTTCTTCGGCGCGATCGCGGTCGTCCCGGTGGTGCTGCTGGCGATCTGGCTGACCGGGCTGTTCGCTGGTGCGGGCCGGATCCGTCGGCTCACCGACCCGGCGATCGACACCCTGCCCGAACAGATCGGCGCCGACCGGGCCGCCGCCGCCCTGATCGACGCCGGCCTGCACCTCACCCCGGTGCTGGCGCTGGCCGCAGTGCTGCCCGCCTCGCTGTACGGCGAAGGGCTGCGCCGGGCATTCGTGTCGGTGGCGCCACCACCGGAGCCGGCCGAGTCGATGGTCGGCTGGCGGGGCCGGGTGCTACTGCTACCGCTGCTCGGCGCGGCACCGGCGTTGATGCTGCTGGTGCTGCTGGCCCTACCGTCGGCCGCCGGGCTGTTCGCCCGGGGCGGCTGGGCCGGCGCGCTCGGGGTGGTGGTGTCGTTCCTGGCCGTCTGGTTGGGGCTGAGCCCGGTGCTGGTCTGGGTGTTCCGGGTGGTCGGGCCGGGCAAGCCGGACTGGCTGGCCACGGTCGCGGTCGGCTCGTTCACCGCCGCCAACCTGTCCGGTTTCCTGCACGGGTTCATCCTGTTCTGCTCGCTGCCGCTGGACCTCGGGGTGCCGTTCGGCGGGCTCGACCAGGTCGGCGCGGCGGTCGCGGTGCTGCTCTGGCTCTACCTGCTGCATGTGATCGTGCTGGCCGGCTACTCCGCCACGCTGGCGTTCAGCCGGTGGCGCCGTCGGGACCGGCACCGGAGCCGACCGACGCCAACTGCGGGTTCGCCGGGGCCTCGTGCAGGCCGAACCGGCGGTACAGCCGGCCCAACGGACCCGGCGCCCACCAGTTCCACCGACCCAGCAGCCGCATCGTCGCCGGCACCAGCAGCACCCGCACCAGGGTCGCGTCGACGACGATCGCCACGATCATCCCGACCCCGATCAGCTTGATGAACGAGATGCCACCGGCGGCGAAACCGGCCACCACCACGATCAGCAGCAACGCGGCGGCGGTGATGATCCGCCCGGTGTGCTGCAGCCCGGCGGCGACCGACGCGGTGTTGTCGCCGGTGCGGTCCCACTCCTCACGCACCCGCGACAGCAGGAACACCTCGTAGTCGGTGGCCAGCCCAAACAGCACCGCCAACATCAGGATCGGGTTGGTCGGATCGATGAACCCGGTCGGGGTGAATCCGAGCCAGTCGGCGAAGTGCCCGTCCTGGAACACCCAGACCACCACGCCGAACGAGGCGCCGATCGACACCAGGTTCATCAGCACCGCCTTGACCGGCAACACCACCGAGCCGAACGCCAGGAACAGCAGCACCATGGTGGCGGTGGCCATCAGCAGCGCCATCCACGGCAGGTAGGTGCCGAGGCTGTCCAGCATGTCGATGTCAGCGGCGGTGCGGCCACCGACGAGGACCTCGGCCCCGGCCGGGGGCGGCAGGTCCCGGATGGCCCGCACCAGTGCTTCGGCCTCGTCGCCGGTCGGCTCGCCGACGTAGCTCACCCGGATCAGCGCCGAGGTGTCGCGTACCGCCGCGATCTGGGCACCGGTGGCGCCCGGCAGCCCGGCGATGTCCTCGGCGAAGGCTTGCGCCAGGTCGGGGCCGGCGCCGGAGACCAGCACTTCGACCGGGCCGATGCTGGCGCCGTCAGGGAACTCCTCGGCGATCGTCTCGGCCACCACCCGCGACTGCGCACCGGCCGGCAGCACCCGCTCGTCGAAGCCGCCGAACTCGGCCCGCAGGAACGGGGTGGCCAGCAGCAGCAGCCCGACCACCACCACGGTGACGTAGCGCACCGGGCGCCGCATCACGCTGCGGGCGATCCGGGCCCAGGCGCCGGCCCGGGCGGCCTCCCCCGGCTGCGGCGCCGACCGGCGACGCCACGGCAACGGTACGGTGAGCGCGTTGATCCGCGGGCCGAGCACCGCCAACAGGGCGGGCAGTGCGGTCACCGAGGCGAGCATGGCGACCAGCACCGCTGCCATCCCGCCAAAGCCGATCCCGGTCAGGAACGGCTGCGGAAAGATCAGCAGGCTGATCAGCGAGGTACCGATGATCAGACCGGAGACAGCGACGGTACGACCGGCGGTGGCGACGGTACGTACCAGCGCTTCCGGGGTCGGGTGGCCGGCGGCCAACTCCTCCCGGAACCGGCTGACCACGAACAACGCGTAGTCGATCGCCATGCCCAGCCCGATCAGGGTGATCACGTTGATCGCGAACACCGAGACCTCGGTGACCAGGGTCAGCGCCCGGACCGCGACGAACGCACCGAGGATGGCGAGCACGCCGACCAGCAGCGGCATCGACGCCGCGACCAGCCCACCGAAGATCAGCACCAGCAGCACCAGCAGGATCGGCAGGGCGATCAGCTCGGCCCGGGTGATGTCCCGGATGGTCTGCTCGTTGGCCTGGTCGAGGAACGGCACGGCACCGCCGGCCCGGGTGACCAGCCCCGGTGCGTCCAGCAGCGGCCGGATCTGCTCGAAGGCGGCGGTCTTGGCGTCCTCGTCGTCGCCGGCGAGCTGGACCAGGGCGTAGGTGGCCCGCCGGTCGGTGGCGACCAACGCCGGCGACTCGGTGTCGTAGTAGCTGGTGACACTGGTCACCTCCGGCCGGGTGGCCAGCGACTCCAGGGTCTGGGTGACCGGCTCGCGGAACGCCGGGTCGTCGACGGTGGCCGCGTCGCTGCGGTACAGCACCAGCACGTCGACGTCCTGGTTGCCCAGCTCGGCGTTGATCCGCTCCCGGGCCTGCGTCGACTCGGCCGCCGGGTCGGCGAAACCGCCACCGGAGACCGCCCCGAACAGGCCGGTCCCCCAGGTCACCCCGACGACGACCAGCAACGCGGCGGCGGCCAGCACCACCCATCGCAACCGGACCACGGTCCGTCCCCACCACGCGAACACGTCTCGACTATCGCAGGCCCATCATGGACGCCGCACGGCGACTAGGGTCGGGACATGGGTACGTCACACTCTCCGGCGCCGCGACCCGACCCGTCGACGCGCGCCGACCTGCCCGCCCGCGCCGACGTGGTCGTCATCGGGTCCGGGCACAACGGTCTGGTCGCGGCGGTCCTGCTGGCCCGGTCCGGGCTCGACGTGCTGGTGCTGGAGGCGGCCGAGGTGATCGGCGGCGCCACCCGCACCGAGCAGCCGTTCGCCCGGGCGCCGGGGCTGCGCCACTCCACCGGGTCGTACCTGCTAGGGCTGATGCCGCCGGAACTGCTGGCCACCCTCGACGTGGCCATCCCGGTGCTGCGCCGCGACCCGCACTACTTCCTGCCCACCCCCGGTGGGCCGGGGTCGCCGTACCTGCTGTTCGGCACCGACCGGGCCGCGACCCGGGCACAGATGTCCGCCGCCTTCTCCGCCGCCGACGTGGCCGCCGACGACGCCATGCAGGCTGAGCTGGCGGCGCTACGCGACGACCTGGCGCCGGCCTGGCTGGCCGAGCCGCTGCCGGTCGA
Source organism: Micromonospora sp. ABR4_055 (assembly GCF_056160425.1). Classification (NCBI taxonomy): domain Bacteria; kingdom Bacillati; phylum Actinomycetota; class Actinomycetes; order Micromonosporales; family Micromonosporaceae; genus Micromonospora; species Micromonospora sp. ABR4_055. Next base: position 4,059 of record NZ_JBSWXD010000137.1, on the reverse strand, counting down.
ACAGACCGCGCAGCGCTATGTCCGCCCTGCGCTGCGGCAGGTCCTCGTCGACCTGGTCCGCGGCTCGGTCGCCGACTACCTGGCCCGCTTCGAGTTCCGCTCCGAGTTGCTGGTCGCCATGTACGCCGTCACCGACGGGCTGAGCGGGCTGACCGCCGGGCCGGACGACCCGGGCACCGGTCACAACTTCCTGGTGCACAACATGTGCCGACTGCCCGGCTCGGACGGCACCTGGATGATCGCCGCCGGCGGGATGGGCACCGTGTCGCGGACCTTTGCCGACGCCGCCCGGGCCGCCGGAGCGCGGATCGTCACCGACACGCCGGTCACCGCGATCACCGTGGACGCCGGCAGCGCGAGCGGTGTCGTCGTCGCCGACGGCCGGTCAGTGGCCGCCGAGGTGGTACTCGGTGCCTGTGACCCGTACCGGCTGCTGGAGCTGGCCCCCGACGGCGTGCTGCCGGCCGAGCTGACCGACCGGCTGGCCGCCACCCGCCGGCCGGGCAGCACGTTGAAGGTCAACCTGGCGCTGACCGGGCTGCCCCGGTTCAGCTGCCTGCCGGACGCCGCGCCCAGCCCGTTCGGGGCCACCATCCATCTGCTGCCCGGCTCGGCGTCGCTGCTGCCCGGCGGCGACGGCGAGTCGCCGATGACGGCGCTGCGGGCGATGTGGGCCGATGTGCGGGCCGGCCGGCTGCCGGTCGAGCCGACCATCGAGTGGTACCTGCACACCACCGTCGACCCGTCGCTGCGCGACGCCGCCGGGCACCACTCGTCGGCGCTGTTCGTCCAGTCGGTGCCGTGGCAGCCGGCGGGTTCGTCGTGGGCGACCGAGCTGCCCGGGTACGTCGAACAACTGCTGGCCGTCTGCGACCGGTACGCGCCGGGCACCAGCGCGCTGGTCGCCGACGCGGTGCCGCTCGCCCCACCCGGCATCGAGGCGCACTTCGGCATCACCGGCGGGCACATCCACCACGTGGACAACACCGTCTCGTTCACTGACCGGATGCCGTACGCCACCGGGCTGCCCGGCCTGTACGCGGGCAGCGCCGGCTGCCACCCGGCGGGCAGCGTGATCGGTGCCGCCGGGCACAACGCCGCCCGGCGGATCCTCACCGACCTGGGGCACGGCGAGCGCTAGTCGCGGCGCGGCGGACTTCAGGCGCGGCCGACGTCAGGCGCTAGGCCTGCGCCACCGGCTCGCCGGCTGGGGTCTGGGACTCGACCGGTGCCGGGGTGCCGGCCCGCCGGGCTCGGACCTCGTGCCCGACACTGGTCAGGCACCGTCCGCTGGTCAGGTCGAACCGCCAGCCGTGCAGCTGGCAGGTGAGCTGGTCGCCGTCGATGATGCCGAACCGGGTCAGGTCGGCCTTGAGGTGCGGGCAGCGGCGCTGCACGATCCAGTCACCGATCCTGACGTCCTCGGCGTCCGGGCGTTGCTCGGCGTACCAGCCCTCGGCGTACTGCAGCCGCTCGGTGGACAGGCACTTGAAGAACGCGTAGACGAACTCGTTGTACTGGCCGATCCGCGCGGCGGAGAACCGGCAGGACAGGAAGAGCGAGTTGACCCAGTCGACCTCGCCGGTGTGCAGCAGGTGCTCCACCAGGGCCCGATCGGTGCGGAACCGGTAGCGGACCTTCTCGTCGCCGTACGGCCGCACCTGCTTTCCGGGGAAGTCCACCACGATCGACTCGACCGACTCGCCGTCGTAGTCGACCAGGTCGAACCGGACCGGGCCGCCGACCCCTTTGGCCAGGTAGACCGACTCCTCCAGCAACGGCTCGATACGACGTTTCATCTCGCCCAGTACGTCGATCTCCGGGTGCCGCCAGGAAGCCTTCTCAGCCTCGATGACCGGGCGCTTGCGCTCCCGCATCTCGACCAGGTGGGCCTGCTTGTTGGCGAAGAGCTCGTCGACCGGCTGCGGGTGGGTGGTGCGGCACTCGTCGGCGGTGACCTCGGCGACCGAGCCGGGCAGCAGCACCACTCCGTTGCTGCCGCCGACCTTGGCGTACTCGGACAGGAAGACCTGCTGGTCGGGGAAGATGTTGCCCTCGTCGCCGTGGATGTCGTTGAACTGCCACAGTGCGTCGTCGAGGAAGCAGGGCGGCCCGGCGATCGGAAAGACGTACGACGCCTTCAGATCGTCGATGTACCGCCAGGTGCGGTCGAACTGGCGCTCCCGCTTCTGCTTGCCGAACGCGGTCTTGGCGTTGGTGGGCAGCTCGTAGACCATCGGGTACCAGATGGCACCGGAGAACTGCAGCAGGTGGGCGTGCACGTGGCCGAGCGCGGCGAAGACCGACAGATCGGTGGGGCGGGCGTCGTTCTGGTTGAGCAGCCGGACTCCGTCGTGTTCGACCCACAACGACGAGTCACCGATCGGGCCGTCGGTCGGGCTGGTCAACGCCTGGATCATGACGTTGAGGCCGCCGTCCAGCTCGACCACCTCGTTGGTCTTCGTCCGCAGGAAGCTGGTGAAGCCGAGTTCGCGCAGCTCGTCCTCCAGCTCCGAGGTGGGGTACTCGGGCAGCAGCACGGTCGCCCTTTTCGACACGAAGCGCTTCAGGTGCGCCGCGTCGAAGTGATCCCGGTGCAGGTGGGAGACGTACAGATAGTCGACCTGGCCGAGGGACTCCCAGTCCAGCTGGGAGTTGTCCGGAAAGGGAAACCATGAGGCGAAGTAGGCCGGGTTGACCCACGGGTCGCACAGGATGCTGCCCGCAGCCGTGTCGATCCGCATACTGGCGTGCCCGGTACCCGTCAGTCGCACCGTACAGACCCCCTCGGTCACAAGCGATGTGTACGCCGGAAACGCTACCGGAGGCGGCGGTCGCCCCGACTGGCGACGTCTGGATCCGCTCGCTCCGGCTCTGCCTGCCCGGGTGGCCCGGCACCGGCACGGATCCCCCGGCGGGGTCCCGATGCCGCGCCCGCCGACGTCATGCCAGACTGGGCAGGATCCATGCGAGTGACCGGGCTCCGTTCATCGGAAGGGGCCGGTTCGAGAAGGAGGACCAGCCGTGGCCGGAACCGAGCCGGTGACCTCACCCGACCAGCACAAGCCGGGCCATCGCAAGTTGGGGCGGATCGGCGCCATCGTTTCGGCGTTGGTGTTGCTCTCCATGCTGATCGGTAACCATGAGGGCCGCGTCGAGGACATCTGGCTGATCGGCCTGGCCGTCGGACTGCTGGCCATCGTCGTCGGCGACGCCGTGCTACGACGCAACGGCCTACGATCCTGACCGGGGTCCGGCCCGGTCGGTGATGCCGGTCCTGACCGCCGACGTTGATCCGGCCGGGGCGGCCGGATCAACGGTCACCGGCCGCGCTGCAGGATGTCCTGCACCTCCTTGAGCGCTGCGTCGACCTCGGCTTCGAAGTAGCCACCGGTCACCAGCCCGAACTGCACTGTGTCGAGTTCCGCCGTGTCCACCGGCATCGGCCCCCGACCGGCCATCGCGGTGAGGATGTCCTCGAACAGCCGATCCACCTGCGCCGGGTCGTAGCCGCTGCCGAACCGGCGGACCTGGAAGGTCCGCCGGATCTGGTCCACCCGCTGCAGGCTGCCGCCACCGGACAGTCCCGCCGGTCCGCCCGGCATCGCCGGGTGGCCGCCCGTCATGCCCGGGTGGCCGCCGCCCCCGGGAGGGCCACCCATGCCGGGGTAGCCGCCTGCCACCCCCGGGTGGCCGCCGGGGGCGCCACCCATGCCGGGGTGGCCGCCCGACGGCGGGCCGGACTGGCCGGACCGCCGATCCGGGAAGTAGATCTCGGCCGTCATGTCGGCCTTACCGTGCCGGCCCTGCTCGAAACCGTCGAACCGACCGCCCGGGCCGGGACCGAATCCGCGGTGCGGCCCGCCCGGAGCCGGCACCGGCGGGCCGCCTGCCGGAGCACCCGGCGGGTAGCCGCCCCGAGGGTCCTCGTAGCGGCCGTAACTCCCGGTCGGCTGGTCGGCATAGTGGCCGTACGGATCGGGGGCCGGCCCGGGCTGACCGGGCACCGGCCCGGGCTGACCGGGCACCGGCCCGGGCTGACCGGGCACCGGCCCGGGC
>NZ_JBSWXD010000136.1:0-18860 GCF_056160425.1 Micromonospora sp. ABR4_055 | reverse complement strand
CGCGGGGGGGGGGGGGGGGGGAAGAGGGGGGGGGGGGGGGGGGGGGGTGTTGGGGTGTGTGGGTTTTGTCGCCCCCCGAAAAAGCAAAGGGGGGGGAAAGAAGACGCACGCACAGACTAATTCCTCTCACCCCCCCACCCCCCTCCCCACCCCCCCCCCCCCCCCCCCCCCCCCCCCCCCCCCCCCCCCCCCTCCCCCCCCCCCCGCGGTGTCTGGACGGTCCTGGTCTTCTCAACCCGGATGAAGGAGTACTTGGATGAGCAGCGAGCGCCTGACCGGGCTCCTCGACGAGTACGCCGAGCTGGAGAAGCAGCTGTCTGATCCGGCGATCCACGCGGACCAGACCACCGCCCGCCGGGTCGGTCGCCGGTTCGCCGAGCTGGCCCCGCTGCACAAGGCCGCTGGCGAGCTCGCCCAGGCCCGGGCCGATCTGGCCGCCGCCCGGGAGCTGGCCGGCGAGGACCCGGCGTTCACCGTCGAGGCGGAGGCAATCGCCGCCAGCCTGCCCGACCTGGAGGCCCGCCTCGCCGAACTGCTGATCCCCCGGGACCCGCACGACGCCAAGGACGTCATCGTCGAGATCAAGGCGGGCGAGGGCGGCGAGGAGTCGGCGCTGTTCGCCGGCGACCTGCTACGGATGTACCTGCGGTACGCCGAACGGCGCGGCTGGCAGGTCGAGGTGCTCGACTCGCAGGATTCCGACCTCGGCGGGGTCAAGGACGTCTCGCTCGCGATCAAGTCGCGGGGGGTGCCCGAGGGCGGTAACGGCGTCTGGTCCCGGCTCAAGTGGGAGGGCGGCGTGCACCGGGTGCAGCGGGTGCCGGTTACCGAGTCGCAGGGCCGGATCCACACCAGCGCCGCCGGGGTGCTGGTGCTGCCGGAAGCCGAGGACGTCGAGGTCAACGTCGACCCGAACGAACTACGCGTCGACGTGTTCCGCTCCTCCGGCCCCGGCGGCCAGTCGGTCAACACCACCGACTCGGCGGTGCGGATCACCCACCTGCCGACCGGCATCGTCGTCTCCTGCCAGAACGAGAAGAGCCAGCTGCAGAACCGGGAGCAGGCGATGCGGATCCTGCGCGCCAGGTTGCTCGCCGCCGCCCAGGAACAGGCCGACGCGGCGGCGTCCGACGCCCGCCGTTCCCAGGTGCGTACGGTCGACCGGTCCGAGCGGGTGCGCACCTACAACTACCCGCAGAACCGGATCACCGACCATCGGATCGGCTACACGGCGTACAACATGGACCTGGTGGTCGGCGGGGAGCTTGACGGCGTCCTCGACGCGCTCGCCGAGGCGGACCGGGCAGCTCGGCTCGCCGGTGACACCGAACTGACCCGCCGCTGACCGGCCCCACCGGCCCCACCGGCACCGGCTGTGCCGCTGACCGCGGCCACACCGGCACCGGCCGGGCGGTCAGCGCACCGGATGGGGCCGCTGCCGGGCCTCGCGCATCTGTCGGGCGGCCACCTCGAAGGCCCGGCTGAGCGCTTCGCGCAACCCCGGACCGGAACCGCTGATCTCGGCGTAGCCGACGCTGACCCCGACCGGAGTGCCGGGCACCAGCGACTCCCACTCCTCACCGGCCACCGCGGCGGTGATTCGGCGGGCCACGTCGGCCGCCTCGGCCGGGCCGGCGCCCGGCAGCACCACCACGAACTCGTCGCCGCCGTACCTGGCCACGAAGTCACCCCGGCGCATCACCCGGTTGATCACCCCGGCGACCCGTTGCAGCACCAGGTCACCGGAGTGGTGGCCATGCACGGTGTTGACCGACTTGAAACCGTCCAGGTCGCAGACCATCACCACGGCCCGGTCGCCCCGGCCGGCCATGTCGGTGACGTAGAGGTCGAGGTGGCGGCGGCTGGCCAGCCCGGTCAACGGGTCGGTCAACGCCTCCTGGGTGTACTGCGCGGCGGAGCGACGCATCTCCTCCTGGTCCAGCCGGGCGGCGATGCCGTCGACGTACATGTCGCGCAGCCGGTCGTTGCGCCGGGTGGCCAGCCGGAACGCGTACCGGTCGGCGTCGTGCGCGGCGGCGTGGTCGCCAGCCCGGGTCTGCGCGACGCTGCGCAGCCGGGCCGTCTCGGCGGCACCGAGCGTCTCGGCGGAGACCACCGCCGTGGACAGGCGGGTCAACGCCTCCGCCGGCCGGTCCGCCGCGATGGTCAGGCAGACCACCCCGAGCTGGCGCAGGTCGCGGGCGCGGGCACTGTCGCCGCCGTCGATCATCAGGCGGGTGGCCTCCGGGGCGCCGGGGGGCAGCCGGGCCGGCTCACCGAGCGCGGCGAGCCGGGCCAGCGCGTACCCGTACGCCACCCGGCTGCTCGGGCGTAGCAGCCCGGTCCGGTCGGCGTGCACGAACTTCGCCAGGTCGCTGCCGATGTCGCGGAGCACCCGCAGGCAGCCGTCGGTGTCTCCATGATGGTCCAACGCGACGGCGTTGCGCAGCCGGATGCCGGGCGCGGCGAAGGTCTCCTCTGGAATGCCGGTGGCGTTGCCGAGCTGCCGGGCGTGCTCGATGGCACTCAGCGCGTACCCGTGGAAACTGAGGTAGGAGTAGGCCATCGCCAGGTCGTGCCAGCCCCAGGCGGTTTCCCGGTCGACGTCGGTGGCCGCGCCGAGCGCCCGCGCGCTGTGCACCAGATGGGTGACGCACCGGTCGAACGCGCCCTGCTGGTGGGCGGCGAGCGCGGCCAGCGCGTGCAGGTGGCCGTGCAGGTACGGCTCGCTGACGTCCCGGGCCGCCTCGAACGCCCGGTCGACGGCCACCGTGTACTCGGCGGACCGGCCGAGGTTGAGCAGCGCGGAGAGCCGCTGCACCAGCGCGTCGGCCCGTACGTACCGGTTGCTGGTGCTCCGGATCACCTGCTCGAAGGCGACACAGGCTTCGGCCGAGCGGCTGCTTTCCATCAGCGCCCGGGCCTGCATCAGCGCCTCGGCCTGGTCGGTGAGCCGGTCGAGCCAACCCACGCACAACCTCCCTGGAGCCCGCTGGAATCTGGCGGAGCACACACCCGACCCGATCCGCGACCTGTTCCACGGACGCCCGGGTGGACGCACCATGATTATGTCGTGAACCACTTGCCAGAGAACACCTCCGGATTGCCGGATCGGACGCCGGTCCGAGCCGCCGTGGCTGCCGCGGCCGCCCGGCTGGCCGCCGCCGGTGTCGCCGCCGCCCGGGTCGACGCGGAGCTGATTGCCGCCTCGGTGCTGGACATTCCGCGTGGCCGGCTGGCACTGAGTGGCGACTTCGACGAGACCGACATCGGCAGGTTCCACAGTCTGGTGACCCGCCGGGCGGCTGGGGAACCGGTGCAGCACCTCACCGGATCGGCACCGTTTCGTTATCTCGAGCTCGCGGTGGGGCCGGGGGTCTTCGTGCCCCGGCCGGAGACCGAGCTGCTCGCCGGGGCGGGCGTCGACGCGCTGCGTGACCAGCCCGGCGAGGCGGTCGTCGTCGACCTGTGCAGCGGCAGTGGCGCGGTGGCGCTGGCAGTCGCGCACGAGGTTCCGACGGCCCGGGTGGTCGCGGTCGAACGCTCGACGGACAGCCTGCGCTGGCTGCGCCGCAACGCCCGGCGACAGGCCGCCGCCGGGGACCGGCCGATCGAGGTGCGGGCCGGCGATGTCCGGGATCCGGACCTGCTCGGCGAGTTCGCCGGCCGGGTGGACGTGCTGCTGTGCAATCCGCCGTACGTACCGGACGGCACCCCGGTGCCGCCGGAGGTCGCCGGGCACGACCCGGCCGAAGCGGTCTTCGGCGGGCCGGACGGCCTGGCGGTCATCCGACCGGTGGTGCACCGCGCCGTGACCCTGCTGCGCCCCGGCGGGCTGTTCGGCGTGGAGCACGACGACGGCCATGCCGCCGCCGTCGTCGCGTTGGTCGTCGCCGCCGGCCGGTTCGACGCTGTCACCAGCCACCGCGATCTGGCCGGCCGGCCGCGTTTCGTGACCACCCGCCGGACGGGCTGACGGCAGCTGGCGGTGATCGGTGCGGATCAGCGGGCGGGCACGTGGCAGACTGGCACACCGTGATGCTCTATGACTGCCGGTCCGCCGCCGACCGTGACAAAGGCATCGCCGCGGCGATCGAGGCGGTCAAGAACGGCGAGCTGGTCGTGCTGCCGACCGACACCGTGTACGGCGTCGGCGCCGACGCCTTCACCTCGTACGCCGTCACCGCGCTGCTCAACGCCAAGGGTCGGGACCGGCAGATGCCGCCGCCGGTGCTGGTCGGTTCCCGGCACACCCTCGATGGTCTGGTGCTGATCCTGCCGCCGACCGCCCGCGACCTGGCCGACGCCTTCTGGCCGGGGGCGCTCACCATGATCGTCGAGCACGCGCCCAGCCTGAACTGGGATCTGGGGGATACCAACGGCACCGTCGCGGTCCGGATGCCGCTGCATCCGGTGGCGTTGGAGGTGCTGCGGGAGACCGGTCCGATGGCGGTCTCGTCGGCGAACAAGACCGGCCGGCCGCCGGCGGTGACCGCCGCCGAGGCCCGGGACCAGCTCGGCTACTCGGTGCGCGCGTACCTGGAGGCCGGCCCGTGCCCCGACCCCGTGCCAAGCACCATCGTCGACCTGACCGGCGACGTGCCCCGGGTGGTCCGCGACGGCGCGGTCCCGATCGAGAAGCTGCGTGACGTGGTCCCGGACATCATCGGTACGGAGTCCTAGTGCCGCCGTTCACCGTTCTTCATGTCTGCATGGGCAACATCTGCCGTTCGCCGATGGCCGAGCGGCTGTTGGTGCTGGCGCTCGAGCAGCGGCTGGACCGGCTCGGTCCGGCCGCCGCGCCGCCGGTCGAGGAGCTGTTGCACAGCCACAGCGCCGGCACCGGCGGTTGGCACGCCGGCGAGGAGATGAATCCGCCGGCGGCCCGCCAGGTGCTCGCCCGGGGCGGGCAGGTCGACGGCTTCGCCGCCCGCAAGCTGCGGTCCGACCAGATCGACGCCGCCGATCTGGTCCTCACCGCCACCGCCGACCAGCTCGAGTACGTGCTCGCGTTGCGCCCGGACGCCGCCGAGCGCACCTTCGTGCTCGGCGAGTTCGGCCGGTTGCTGCCGGCGGTGGACGCGGCGGGGCTGCCCGGTGCCCGGTCGGGTCCGGACGCGGCGGTCACCCCGGAGGCGGTGCACGCCCGGGGCGCGGCACTGGTCGCCGCGGTCGCGGTGGTCCGGGCCGGTGCCGGTCCCCAGCCGGGGGACGATCTGGACGATCCGTGGGGGCGCGGCGACCACACCTTTGCCCGGGTAGCCGACGAGATCGAGGAGACGGTGGGAGCGCTCGGCGTGGCGCTGCTGCCCTGAGATCGGCGGGGCGGGCAGAGGATGCAGGCGGAGGTCGTCCGATGATGCGTAGTCGGCTTCGGCACCTGCCGGTGCCGTCGATGGTGTCGGCGGTGCTGCTGGTGGTGCTCGCCGGGGTCGGCGGCTGGCTGGACGGAGTCCCGGGGGCGGTCGGCGCCGCCGTCGGTGTCGCGCTGGTGGCGGCCAGCTATGTGGCCTCCAGCCTGGCGCTGGCCTGGGCGGACTCGGTGCATCCGCAGATGGTGCTCAGTGTGGGCCTGCTCACCTACAGCCTGAAGTTCGCGCTGCTCGGGGTGGCGGTGTTCGCGGTGGCGGCGTCGGACTGGCCGGGGCAGCGGATGCTGGCGGTGGCGATCATCGTGGCAACAGTGGGATGGATCACGGCCCAGGTGTGGTGGACCTTCCGGGCCCGGATCCCGTACGTGGAGATCGATCCGCACTGATCATCCGGTGACCCCGGGTGCCCATCGACGGCGGGGTCAGCGGCGAGGATCAACGATATTCGCGAGGATTTGTCGGATTTGACCTACGCTGAGGCCGAGATCGCCGGTGGTGTGGGGAGTGGATACCGACCGGGGCGGAAGAGGAGTAGCGTGTGCACCCATCTGATGTGCGACCGGGTCGCCCACACAACGAGGGTTGTGCGGGGGGTGACGCACAGCCTTCATCGTTGCCCTGATATGTTTCCGGCGTCATGGCCGGTGAACCACCTTTCGAACCCGCAGGTCCCTCGGGGGCCGACACCGGGTTTGCCGCGATCGGCTACCTGCTCGGCGGGATGGCCGTGTGGGGCGGCGCGGGGTGGCTCGTCGACCGTTGGCTGGACCTGCCCAACGTCGGGCTGCTGATCGGGCTGATCGGCGGGACGGCGGCCGGGGTCTACCTGACCGTTAAGAAGCTGGGCGCGTGAACCAGGCCCGACCAACGGAGGATGCGCGTTGATTGAGCAGCCGACCGTTCTCGCCGCGGAGTTCCCTCCCGGCGTGGATGCCTTCGACTTCCGCAGCCTGATCCCCGGGTTGGACGGCACCGCCTGGGCGGCCGCCTTCACCAAGATCACGCTGCTGCTCTGGATCGCCGCCGCACTGGTGATGATCTTCTTCCTGGTTACCTACCGCAGCCCGAAGCTGGTGCCGACCAAGGGCCAGTGGCTGGCCGAGTCGGTGTACGGCATGGTTCGCGACAACATCGCCCGGGACGTCATCGGCCGGGACGGGGTGCGGTTCGCGCCCTACCTGACGGTGCTGTTCTGCTTCATCCTGCTGAACAACCTCTGGGGCATCGTCCCGTTCGCCCAGATCTCCCCGATGTCGCACATCGCCTTCCCGATGGTGTTGGCCTTGGTCAGCTGGCTGCTCTACATCGGCCACGGCATCGCCAAGTGGGGTTTCGTCGGTTACGTCAAGCACGTCTGCTGGGTCTCCGGCGCGCCGCTGTGGGTGCAGCCGATCCTGGTGCCGATCGAGTTCGTCTCGAACCTGATCCTGCGGCCCGTCACGCTGTCGGTCCGACTCTTCGCCAACATGTTCGCCGGCCACATGATCCTGCTGGTCTTCACCCTCGGCGGCGTGGCGCTGTTCCAGGCCGACAGCCTGTTCATCAAGCCCATCGCGGTGCTGAGCTGGGGCATGGCGATCGTGATGACCTTCTTCGAGTTCGGCATCATGGTTCTCCAGGCGTACGTGTTCACCCTGCTCAGCGCGACCTATCTGCAGCACTCCCTGGCCGAGTCGCACTGATTCCGCCTCCCTCGACCGATACACGTCCATGGGTCAGCCGCGTGGACGACAACTGAACATTCACCTAAACGTGCGCGTGACGGACACGCGTTCAACGCAGGAGGAAAACAACCATGGAGATCACCGGCAGCCTGAACGCCATCGGCTACGGCATCGCCGCCCTCGGCCCCGGTATCGGCGTTGGTCTGGTGTTCGCCGCCTACATCCAGGCGACCGCCCGCCAGCCGGAGAGCGCCGGCCTGACCCGGGTCTACATGTTCATGGGCTTCGCCGTGATCGAGGCGCTCGCCCTGCTCGGTCTGGTGCTCGCGTTCGCGCTCAACTGACCCGGCCGGCATTCGGTGAGCCGATGGGCTCACCGCGTCTGACTCGGTGACCGGTTGCGCGAGCGCCGGTCCGGGCGAAGGGAAGTGTCCATGTACGAAGAAGTCACGTACATCGCCGCGGAAGAGGGCGGGAACATCCTGCTCCCGCCGCTGTCCGAGATCATCGTCGGCCTGATCGCCTTCGGGCTGCTCGTCGCCGTACTGCTGAAGTTCGTGTTCCCGCGGATGGAAGCGATGTACCAGGCGCGGGTCGAGGCGATCGAGGGCGGCATCAAGCGGGCCGAGGCCGCCCAGGCCGAGGCGAACCAGCTGCTGGAGCAGTACAAGGCCCAGCTGGCCGAGGCGCGTACCGACGCGGCCCGCATCCGCGACGACGCCCGGGCCGACGCCGAAGGGATCCGGCAGGACATCCTCGCCAAGGCGCGAGAGGAGTCCGACCGGATCATCGCGGCCGGCAAGGAGCAGCTCGCCGCCGAGCGGCAGACCATCATCCGGGAGCTGCGCGCCGAGGTCGGCACGCTCGCGGTCGACCTGGCCGGCCGGATCGTCGGGGACGCGCTCGCCGACGAAGCCCGCCGTAAGGGCACCGTCGAGCGGTTCATGGCCGACCTGGAGAACGCGGGGGCCCGCTGATGCAGTCCGCCACCAGCCGGGAGTCCTACGCCGCGGTGACCGAGCGACTGGTCGGCTACGTCGCCGGTGCCGCCCCGACGGCGGTCGCGACCACGGCCGACGAGATCCTCTCGGTGGCCGACCTGCTGCGCCGTCAGCCCCGGCTGCGGCGGGCGCTGGCCGACCCGGCCCGGCCCGCCGACGACCGGACCGGGCTGCTGCGCGGCCTGTTCGAAGGCAAGACCGGCGCGGACAGCCTCGACCTGCTCGACGCGGTCGTCGCGGCCCGCTGGTCGGCGCCGTCGGAGCTGCTCGACGCCACCGAGCGACTCGGCGTCGACACCGCACTGGCCGGTGCCGAGTCGGCCGGCGAGCTGGCCGAGGTGGAGGACGAGCTGTTCCGGTTCGGCAAGATCATCGACGGCGACCCGCAGCTGGGTGCCGTGGTCGGTGACGTCGCCGTGCCGGCCGACCGGCGGGTCGAACTGGTCCGCACGCTGCTCACCGGAAAGGCGCTGCCGGCCACGGTGCGCCTCGCCGAGCAGGCGGTCCGGGGCTTCGGCGGCCGTTCCATCGGAGCCGGGCTTGGCCGCCTGGTCGAGATGGCCGCCGCCCGGCGGGACCGGCAGGTCGCGCACGTCACGGTCGCCGCACCACTGACCCAGCCCGAGGAGCAGCGGCTGGGCGCCACGTTGGCCGAGATGTACGGTCGGGAGGTATCCGTCAAGTTGACGGTCGACCCCGCCGTACTCGGCGGGATGAGCGTACGGATCGGTTCCGACCTGTACGACGGCACCGTTCGGCGCCGCCTCATCGACACTCGCAAGGCGCTCGCCGGGCGCTGATTCAGTCCATGCCGTTCCGGGTTCATCCGGGCCACTAGACATAGAGGAAGCAGAGGATGGCCGAGCTGACCATCTCGTCGGACGAGATCCGTGGTGCCCTAGAACGCTACGTCTCCTCCTACACGCCGGAGCTGTCTCGTGAAGAGGTCGGCACCGTGGCGGACGCCGGGGACGGCATCGCCCACGTCGAGGGCCTGCCCTCGGCGATGGCAAACGAACTGCTGGAATTCGAGGACGGCACGCTGGGCGTGGCGTTGAACCTCGACGTACGTGACATCGGTGTGGTCGTCCTGGGCGACTACGCCGGCATCGAGGAGGGCCAGCGCGTCAAGCGCACCGGCCGGGTGCTCTCCGTCCCGGTCGGCGACGCCTTCCTGGGCCGGGTGGTCAGCGCGCTCGGTGAGCCGATCGACGGCCTCGGTGACATCGCCAACGACGGCTTCCGCGAGCTGGAGCTGCAGGCGCCGAACGTGATGGCCCGCCAGTCGGTGTCCGAGCCGCTGCAGACCGGTATCAAGGCGATCGACGCGATGACCCCGATCGGCCGCGGCCAGCGGCAGCTGATCATCGGCGACCGCAAGACCGGTAAGACCACCGTCGCGCTGGACACGATCCTCAACCAGCGGGCCAACTGGGAATCCGGCGACCCGGCCAAGCAGGTCCGCTGCATCTACGTGGCGATCGGGCAGAAGGCTTCCACCATCGCCTCGATCAAGGGCGTGCTGGAGGAGCACGGCGCGATGGAGTACACCACCATCGTCGCCTCGCCCGCCTCCGACCCGGCCGGCTTCAAGTACATCGCTCCGTACACCGGGTCGTCGATCGGCCAGCACTGGATGTACGCCGGCAAGCACGTGCTGATCGTCTTCGACGACCTGAGCAAGCAGGCCGAGGCGTACCGCGCGGTGTCGCTGCTGCTGCGCCGTCCGCCGGGCCGCGAGGCGTACCCGGGTGACGTCTTCTACCTGCACTCCCGGCTGCTGGAGCGGTGCGCGAAGCTCTCCGACGAGCTGGGCGGCGGCTCGTTGACCGGCCTGCCGATCATCGAGACCAAGGCCAACGACATCTCGGCCTTCATCCCGACCAACGTCATCTCGATCACCGACGGGCAGATCTTCCTGGAGACCGACCTGTTCAACCAGGGCCAGCGGCCGGCGATCAACGTCGGTACGTCGGTCTCCCGGGTCGGTGGCGCCGCGCAGGTCAAGCCGATGAAGAAGGTCGCCGGCCGGCTGCGGCTGGACCTGGCCCAGTACCGCGAGCTGGAGGCGTTCTCCGCGCTCGCCTCCGACCTGGACAAGGCGTCGCGCAACCAGCTGGAGCGCGGTGCCCGCCTGGTCGAGCTGCTCAAGCAGCCGAACTACTCGCCGTTCCCGGTGCAGGAGCAGGTCATCTCGGTCTGGTCCGGCACCGAGGGCAAGCTCGACGACATCCCGGTCGGCGACGTCCGGCGGTTCGAGTCGGAGTTCCTGGAGTACCTGCGGCACTCCCACTCCGGCACGCTGGACTCGATCGCCGCGCACAACTGGGACGACGAGATCATCACGACGCTGTCCGACGCGGTCGAGAAGTTCAAGCAGATGTTCCTGTCCAAGGACCCGGAGCGGGTGATCAACGAGGCGCCGGCCGAGGCCCTGGAGGGCGAGCAGGAACGCGAGAGCGTCACCCGGTACGTCTCCGACACTGACGCCGAGAAGGAATAGGGCGGTTCCGGATGCCAGCGCAGGTTCGGGTACTCCGCCAGCGGATCCGCTCGGCGAAGTCGATGAAGAAGATCACCAAGGCGATGGAGCTCGTCGCGACGAGTCGGGTCGCCAAGGCCCAGGCGCGGGTGGCGGCCTCGCTGCCGTACGCCAACGCGATCACCGGTGTGCTCACCGCGCTGGCCTCCAACGCCTCGGTCGACCATCCGCTGCTGACCGCGCGCCCGAAGGTGCGCCGGGCCGGCGTGCTGGTGATCACCAGCGACCGGGGCCTGGCCGGCGGGTACAGCACCAACGCGATCAAGACAGCGGAGTCGCTCATCGAGCGGCTGAAGGCCGACGGCAAGGAACCGGTGCTGTACGTGATCGGCCGCAAGGGCGTCTCGTACTACCGGTTCCGTAACCGGCCGATCGAAGCGAGCTGGACCGGCTTCTCCGAGCAGCCCGGCTTCGCCGACGCCCGGGAAGTCGGCCAGACTCTGATCGCGGCGTTCCAGCGCGGGGCGGACGACACCGACGGCGGCGGGGCCGACCAGGTGCTCGGGGTGGACGAGCTGCACATCGTCTCGACCGAGTTCAAGTCGCTGATGACGCAGACCCCGGTTCCCCGGATCCTCGGCCCGATGGAGGTCAAGGACGAGCCGAGGGACGCTGCCGGGGTGCTGCCGGCGTACGAGTTCGAGCCGAACGCCGAGGCCCTGCTCGACGCGTTGCTGCCCAAGTACATCAACACCCGGATCTACGCGGCACTGGTCGAATCGGCGGCGAGTGAATCGGCGGCCCGGCGGCGGGCGATGAAGAGCGCCACCGACAACGCCGAGGAAATGATCGAGAAGTACACGCGGCTAATGAACTCGGCGCGTCAGGCCGGGATCACTCAGGAGATCAGCGAGATCGTCGGCGGCGCCAACGCGCTCGCGGCGGCGGGAAGTGAAGTGTGATGACTGCCTCTGTAGAAACCCAGGCAACCGGAGCGACCGCATCGGCTACCGGCCGCGTGGTCCGGGTCATCGGCCCGGTCGTCGACGCCGAGTTCCCGCGCGACGCGATGCCCGACATCTTCAACGCCCTGCACGTGGACGTCGCGCTTGCCGGCGGCGAGCGGACCCTGACCCTCGAGGTCGCCCAGCACCTCGGCGACAACGTCATCCGGGCCATCTCGATGCAGCCGACCGACGGCATGGTCCGGGGCGCGGAGGTCCGCGACACCGGTTCGCCGATCATGGTGCCGGTCGGTGACGGCATCAAGGGCCGGGTGTTCAACACCATCGGTGAGTGCCTCAACCTGGCCGAGGGCGAGACGCTGCAGGTGACCGAGCGCCGGTCGATCCACCAGAAGGCGCCGGCGTTCGCCGACCTGGAGCCGAAGACCGAGATGCTGGAGACCGGCATCAAGGTGCTCGACCTGCTCGCCCCGTACGTCAAGGGCGGCAAGATCGGCCTGTTCGGCGGTGCCGGCGTGGGCAAGACGGTGCTCATCCAGGAAATGATCATCCGGGTCGCGAACAACTTCGGTGGTACGTCGGTCTTCGCCGGCGTCGGGGAGCGGACCCGTGAAGGTAACGACCTGATCCACGAGATGACCGAGTCCGGCGTCATCGACAAGACCGCGCTGGTCTACGGCCAGATGGACGAGCCGCCGGGTACCCGGTTGCGGGTCGCGCTCGCCGCGCTGACCATGGCCGAGTACTTCCGGGACGTGCAGAAGCAGGAAGTGCTGCTGTTCATCGACAACATCTTCCGGTTCACCCAGGCCGGTTCCGAGGTCTCCACGCTGCTCGGCCGGATGCCGTCCGCGGTGGGTTACCAGCCCACGCTGGCCGACGAGATGGGCGAGCTGCAGGAGCGGATCACCTCGGTCCGGGGCCAGGCGATCACCTCGATGCAGGCGATCTACGTACCCGCCGACGACTACACCGACCCGGCGCCGGCCACCACCTTCGCCCACCTGGACGCCACCACCAACCTGGAGCGGTCCATCTCCGACAAGGGCATCTACCCGGCGGTGGACCCGCTGGCGTCCTCGTCGCGGATCCTCGCCCCGGAGTTCGTCGGCCAGGAGCACTACGCGGTGGCTTCCGAGGTGAAGCGAATTCTGCAGAAGTACAAGGACCTGCAGGACATCATCGCCATCCTCGGTATGGAGGAGCTCTCCGAGGAAGACAAGATCACCGTCTCCCGGGCCCGCCGGATCGAGCGGTTCCTGTCGCAGAACACCTACGCGGCCGAGGTCTTCACCGGCATCAAGGGTTCGTACGTGCCGGTGAAGGACACCATCGAAGCCTTCCGCAAGATCAGTGAAGGGGAGTACGACCACTTCCCTGAGCAGGCCTTCTTCATGTGCGGTGGGCTCGACGACCTGGAGCGCAACGCCCAGGAGCTCATGAAGGGCTGACGACGGCGCAGCCGTCGGCCTGGAGGAAGGGCTGACGACGGCGTCTGACGAGCGCCCCGCCATCGCGGCGGGGCGCTCGTCGCGTTTCACCCGACGCCAGGGGCGTCTCACTCGACGCCCGCGTCGTTTCACCCGACGCTCACCTGTGGCCCGCGTTTGCCGGCAGCCGGCCGGGGTACCCGACCGGCTCTGCGGCGGACGGGGGGCGGAGCATGATGCAACCGGATCGGACCCGGGCACGCCCAGCGAGGATGAGCCGGCCGGAACGGCTGGCGTTGCTCGCCGTACTCGTCGGTCTGCTTCTCGCCGGTGGGGCCGTGGTGGTGCTCAGCCGCACCGTCGCCGACCGGTACGCGGCCGCCGTACCCACCGCGGACCTGTTCGGCGACGTCGGCGTCGGCACCGGTGTGGACAGCGCTCCGGACGACCGGCTCACCGGCCCGGTCAACCTGCTGGTGGCCGGCATCGACCGGCCGACCGACCAGCCGGAGAAGGTGCCCCGGGCGGACACCGTGCTGCTGGTGCACGTGCCGAGCGGGCTGTCCCGGGCGTACCTGATCTCGCTGCCCCGGGACCTGCTGGTGGACGTCCCGGCGTTCGGTGTCAGCGGCCACCCGGGCGGCGTCGACCGGATCAACGCCGCGATGGCGTACGGCAGCCGGGTGCCCGGTGCCGAGCACCCGGACCCGGTGACCGGTTTCCAACTGCTCGCGGCGACGGTCTCGGCCCGCACCGGGATCGACCGGTTCGACGCCGGTGTGATCGTCAACTTCGCCGGCCTGGAACGCCTGGTCGACGCGGTCGGCGGGGTACGGATGATCATCGACGTCGATGTGCGCTCGGCGCACCGCCAACCGGACGGCCGGCCGCGGCCGGGCAATCCCGACGGCCCCGGGTACGTCGGACCGCAGGCCGAGTACAAGCAGGGGGAACAGCGGCTCAACGGCTGGCAGGCGTTGGACTACGTCCGGCAGCGGGACAGCCTGCCGGACGGCGACTACGGCCGGCAGCGGCACCAACGGCAGCTGGTCCGGGCGTTGGCCGAGCAAGTGATCAGCCGGGACCTGATCACCGAACCGGGTCGGTTGACCGCAGTGCTGGAGGCCGCCGGTGAGGCGGTGGTGGTGGGCACCCGGGGCCGGTCGCTGGTCGACTTCGCGTTGGCGCTGCGCCAACTGCGTGCCGACGGCATCGTCATGCTGGACCTGCCGGGCGTCGCCGTCACCGACCCGGTCGGCGGGTACCAGGGGGAGCGGTTCACCGACGACGCCGATGAATGCCTCGCCGCGTTGCGGGCCGGCGCTCTCGACCAGTTCGTGTTGACCCGTCCTGAACTGGTCAATCGCGAAAAGTAACGGGTGGCCGGGCGGGCACCCGGCTGGGAGTCCGCGCATCGCCCCGATTAAACTCGGGTGGTCCTCGCCATCAAAGGAGTCCGCGTTGGCCAAGCAACTGCACGTCGAACTCGTCGCCGTCGAGGAGATGGTCTGGTCCGGTGAGGCAGAGATGGTGATCGCCCGCACCACCGAGGGCGAGCTCGGCGTACTGCCCGGCCACGCCCCGATGCTCGGCCAGCTCGCCGAGCCCGGCCAGGTACGGATCACGCTGCCGGGGCGGGAGCAGCTCGCTTACGATGTCGCCGGCGGGTTCCTCTCGGTGACCACCAACGGAGTGACGATTCTCGCGGAGGAAGCCACTCCGGCCGCCCCCGCTACCGCATCCGGACACTGAGCGGGCTGCGTCGATGTCGACCATCCAATGGTTCGGGATCGGCGTACTGATCCTGCTCGCCGCGATCCTGGTGCTGTTCGTCCGGCGGGCGCTGGTCGTCCGGGTGCGCGGCACCATCAAGTTGAGCTTCCGGGTCTCCACCATGGTTGACGGCCGTGGCTGGTCGTCCGGATTCGGCCGGTTCGCCGGTGATGAGCTGCGTTGGTACCGGATGTTCAGTTTCGCGCTGCGACCCAAACGTGTGCTGTCCCGGCACGGCCTGGCCGTGGAGAGCCGGCGCAGCCCACGAGGGCAGGAGCGGCTCGCGTTGCCGCACGACTGGGTGATCCTGCGGTGCACCAGCCACCACGCGCCGGTCGAGATCGCCATGGCGGAGTCGACGGTCACCGGCTTCAGCTCCTGGCTCGAGGCGAGCCTGCCGGGCGGGAGTTCGCGCAGCCTCGCCGCCTGACCTCTCAAGGCGCATCCGGCGAACAGCAGCGACCACCCGTGGCCGGCGCCGCCGGGTGGTGAGCGCTGGGGACTCCTCCAACACCAGGTACGTCGTGCCGTACCGCCAGGAGCGGCCGGCCGGCCAGTGCTGGTACGGCTGCCAGCCGAGTTCACCCAGCAGCCAGGACCAGCCCGGTTCAGCCCCGGACAGATCGGGTACCCACAGCTCCACGTGGTGCAGTCCGGCCATCAGCTGATTCGCGATCTTGTCGAGATCAGCGCCCGCCGCCCGGTTTCCACAGCACGTCGCCGTCCGGGTTTGCGGTTCTGGACAGGATGAACAGCAGATCCGAGAGACGATTGAGATACTTTGCCGGGAGAGCACTAGTTCGTTCCGGTTCGTGGGTGATCAGCGCCCATGCCGAACGCTCGGCCCGCCGGGCGACGGTGCGGGCCACGTGGAGCAGCGCGGCACCGGGGGTACCGCCTGGCAGGACGAAGGAGTCAAGCTTGGCCAGCCGTGAGTTGTGCTCGTCGCACCAGCCCTCAAGCCGGGTCACGTACGCCTCGGTCACCCGCAGCGGCGGGTACGCCGGCTCCGGCTCGACCGGGGTGGCCAGGTCGGCGCCGACGTCGAACAGGTCGTTCTGGATCTGCCCGAGCAGCCCGCGCAGCGTCTCGTCGAGATCACCGAGCGCGAGGGCGACACCGAGCGCGGCATTGCATTCGTCGACATCGGCATACGCGCAGATGCGCGGGTCGGTCTTGGCGACCTGTTCGTTGTTGCTCAACCTGGTCGTGCCGGTGTCCCCGGCCTTGGTGTAGATGCGGGTGAGGTGGACGGCCATGAGCGACAGGGTACGGATTCTCAGCCGCGCCGGCAGCGCCACCGTCGAGCCAGCTCTGCTGCCGGCCGCGTCCGGAGACGTCATCCGGGTCGGCGGCGGTAGTCGGCTCGCCGGGACGGTGCCGGTGGAGGGCGCGAAGAACTCGGCGTTGAAACTGATGGCGGCGGCGTTGCTGGCACCGGGCCGGACGGTGATCGGCAACGTGCCGCGGATCACCGACATCGCCATCATGGCCGACGTGCTGCGCGGACTCGGCTGCGAAGTCACCATGAGCGAGTCCGACCAGCTGTCGGTTGCCGGACCGTCGTTGGTCGCCGGCTCGCGGTCGGCTGCTGGTTTGCGGCCGGTTGCCGGCTCGCCACGCGCCGACACGGTGATCATCGACGTGCCGCCGGCGCCCAGCTGTCAGCCCGACGTCGATCTGGTCCGCCGGCTGCGGGCGTCGATCTGCGTACTCGGCCCGCTGCTGGCCCGGTGCGGACGCGTCACCGTCGCCCAACCGGGCGGCGACGCGATCGGCTCGCGCGGGCTCGACATGCACGTGGCCGGCCTGGCCCGGATGGGTGCCGAGATCTCCGCCGCCGACGGCCTGGTCGTCGCCTCGGCCGCGCGGGGCCTGCACGGCGCGACGATCTGGTTGGACTTTCCGAGCGTCGGCGCCACCGAGAACCTGGTGATGGCGGCGGTGCTGGCCGATGGGATCACCGAGATCGACAACGCGGCCCGCGAGCCGGAGATCGTCGACATCTGCGCGATGCTCACCGAGATGGGCGCCCAGATCGACGGTGCCGGCACCGCCACCCTGCGGATCGAGGGTGTGCCGGAGCTGCGGCCGGTCCGCCACTCCACCATCGGCGACCGGATCGTCGCCGGCACCTGGGCGTTCGCCGCCGCGATGACCCGCGGCGACGTCACGGTACGCGGCGTCGACCCGTCGTTCCTGGCGGTCGCCCTCGACAAGGTGGCGGCCTCCGGGGCCACCGTCGACACCACCGGCGACGGTTTCCGGGTACGCATGGAACGTCGGCCGAGGGCGGTGGACGTGGTCACCCTGCCGTTCCCCGGCTTCGCCACCGACCTGCTGCCGATGGCGATCGGCCTGGCCTCGGTCAGCGAGGGGGCGTCACTGGTCACCGAGAACATCTTCGACGGCCGGTTCCAGTTCGTCGACGAACTGCTGCGGCTGGGTGCGGACATCAGGACCGACGGCCACCACGCCGTGGTACGCGGCCGGGAACGGCTGGTCGGCGGCCGGGTACGGGCGACCGACATCCGGGCCGGAGCCGGGCTGGTGATCGCCGGGCTCTGCGCCGAGGGGGTCACCGAGATCGCCGACGTGCACCACATCGACCGCGGCTACCCGAACTACGTGGCCGACCTGTGCTCGCTCGGCGTCCAGGTGCAGCGGCTGTCCGGGGCGCCGGCGGGGTGACCACTCGGCAGGCTCCTCGGCCATGCCTGCCGGAGGGCCGCCCGCCTCCCGGGTTAGCGATCGTTCAGGTGCGCCGGATAAGCTGCCAGCTGGCACATCCGGTCGAGGCGCGTGGACGAGGAGATGAAGAGATGGCAGGTCAGCTGGCAGTGATCGGCGCGGGGTTGATGGGCTCGGGCATCGCCCAGGTTGCCGCCCAGGCGGGCTGGCGGGTCATCCTGCGCGACCTGGACGACGCGGCGACCTCCCGGGGCGTCGCCGGCATCCGCCAGTCCCTGGACAAGTTCGCTGGCAAGGGCGTGATCAGCGCCGCCGACGTCGAGTCGACGATGGGTCGGATCACCACCACCACCGAGCTGGAGGCGGCGGCCGACGCTGATGTCGTCGTCGAGGCCGTCTTCGAGCGCATCGAGATCAAGCACGAGGTGTTCCGGGCACTCGACAAGATCTGCAAGGCGGACGCGGTGCTGGCGACCAACACGTCGGCGATCCCGGTGACCCAGATCGCCGCGGTCACCGGACGCCCCGAATCGGTGGTCGGTACCCACTTCTTCTCCCCGGTGCCGATGATGAAACTGTGCGAGCTGGTCCGCGGCTACAAGACCTCGGACGCGACGCTGGCCACCGCGAAGGCGTTCGCCGAGGAGATCGGCAAGACCTGCGTGGTGGTCAACCGGGACATCGCCGGCTTCGTCACCACCCGGCTGATCGCCGCGCTGGTCGTCGAGGCGGTCAAGCTCGTCGAGTCCGGCGTGGTCTCCGCCGAGGATCTCGACACCGCCTGCAAGCTGGGCTTCGGTCACGCGATGGGGCCGCTGGCCACTACCGACCTGACCGGCGCGGACGTGTTGCTGCACGCGGCGAAGAACATCTACGCCGACACCGCCGACGAGAAGTTCTTCCCGCCGGAGCTGCTGCAGCGCATGGTCACCGCCGGCGACCTGGGCCGCAAGACCGGCCAGGGCTTCTACACCTACTGACAGAGATGATGTTCATGAGCACCTCCCGTCGAGGTCTGACCCGCCTACTGACTGACTTCGGGTCCTTAACGGGATTTGTCGGCCTCGGTCGGGAGGTGCTCATGCACTCACCGGACGTGGCGTTGTGACCTAATAGGAGCCTGGCCAGAGGCCCCATCTCTGTCTTGTCCGCGTTGCCCGGCTGGTGCGTGCCGCCCTGCCCCCAGTCACGAACGACAGGACGACGATGCCCTCTATTACACCTGATATCGCCGCGGTCGAGGTCGTCGGTGGAGTCGATACCCACCAGGACACTCACACGGCCGCTGTGATCGACCTGGTCGGACGGGTTCTTGGCACCCAGCAGTTCCCGGCCACGACGGCCGGCTACACCGCCCTGCTGACCTGGATGCGCGGGTTCGGCCGTCTGCTGCGGGTCGGGGTCGAAGGCACCGGCGCCTACGGGGCCGGACTCGCTCGCAGACTCCGCGACGAGCAGGTTGAGCTGGTCGAGGTCGACCGC
>NZ_JBSWXD010000135.1:0-19241 GCF_056160425.1 Micromonospora sp. ABR4_055 | reverse complement strand
CCGGTGTTGAACGCCTCCTTCGACACCTCACCCCACCACGGCGCGACTTCGGGCTTCGCGGCGTTCCATGCCTTCCGAAGACCGGCCAGCGACCAGGACAGTGACGGCGTCAGCAACTCGTCTGGTACGCCGTAGGAGCGTTCGGCGATGCGCTGGTCCATGACCGCCTTGACCTTCGCGAGCGCCCAGTTGTGGGCGAGCCGGGCGGCCCCAGCGTGTGCAAGGACGTCGCGTTCCTGGCGCGAGGTGAGGTCGAGGGCGAACCGGTACGCCTGGATCGTTTTCACGCCGGGCCACTCTCGGTGGCGGCTTCGACCGCCCGGCGGGCACGGTTCGCGCCAGCGCGACGCCCGTACAGGCGGGCGCACAACGACGTCAGGATCTCCGTCACGTCGCGGACCAGATCATCGTCGACCTCAGCCGGGTCGACCACCAGCAGTCGGCGGCCCTGCGCGGCCAGCGCCGCCTCAACGTACTCGGCCCCGAACCGGGCGAACCGGTCCCGATGCTCAACCACGATCGTTGCCACCTTCGGGTCGCGCAGCAGCGCGAGGAACTTCTTGCGGTGCCCGTTCAACGCGGATCCAACCTCGGTCACCACCCGGTCGACGCCGAGTTTCCGCCCGGTGGCCCACACGGTGACCCGGGCGACTTGCCGGTCCAGGTCGGATTTCTGATCGGCTGAGGACACCCGGGCGTACACCACGGTCTGCCCCGTCTCGGCCGACGTGCCGGTGACCGGCTCACCGACCATGATCAGTCGACCGATCCGGTAGGTGGGAACAGGCAGCGTCCCGGCTGCGTACTGTCGCCGAGCGGTGATGTACGCGATGCCGGTCGACGCTGCCCACTCCTTGAGGTTCACGCGAGCATCATAGCAGCTTCAAGAGCGCCATAGATGCCCGGAGCGCCAACAGTCAGCTACCCCCAGTGTGTCCCCGCAGGTCAGCCAACCGGGTGGACCGGCCCACGTCAACGGCCCTATGGGAGCCCTCCCAGCGGCGGGCTGTCCCGGTATTGCCCGGCAATTGCCCACCTTGGTGCTTTCACCTGGTCATCGGGACCCCGAGCATGGCCGGCAGGCGGGATCCGCCTGTCACCACTGTGAGGAGAACGATGATCCATCCACCTGGACGGACTGGCCCGCCACCAGCGGGTATCCGGTACGCCGCCGCGATCGTGCGGTACGTCGCCGCGACGCTGGCGGTCGTGCTCGGCGTCACCACCGCCACCACGGCCGCGTCCGCAGCCCCGATCGGCGGCAACGGCGACGCCCCGGCGGCGGTCAGCGCCGAACTGCTGACCGACCTCGCCACCGACGGCACCACCAGCTTCATGGTCTACCTGCGGGAAAAGGCGACCCTGGACACCGCAGCCCGGATCAGCGACCGGGCCCGGCGTTCCGTCGCCACGTACGAGCAGTTGACCGAGGTCGCCGAGCGCAGCCAACAGAAGCTGACCGCCGACCTGACCCGGCGCAAGGTGCCGTACACCAGCTTCTGGATCGCCAACGCGGTGCAGGTCACCGGGGACCGGGCGCTGGTCGACGCGATCGCCGCCCGGCCGGAGGTGGCGCGGGTGGAGCCGCTGCGCAGCCACGAGCTGATCGAGCCGGTCACGCAGCCGTCCGTCGCCGACGATCTGCAGACCCCGTGGGGGGTGGAGCAGATCGGCGCGCCCCGGGTCTGGTCGGAGTTCGGCGTACGCGGCGACACCGTGGTGATTGCCAGCATCGACACCGGAGTCCAGTTCGACCATCCGGCGCTGGTCGCCAGCTACCGGGGGAGCCTCGGTGACGGCACCTTCGACCACGACTACAACTGGTTCGACCCGTCCGGGGTGTGCCCGGACGCGACGCCCTGCGACAACCAGGGGCACGGCAGCCACACCGTGGGCACGATGGTCGGTGACGACGGCGCCGGTACCCGGATCGGGGTGGCGCCGGGGGCGCGGTGGATCGCGGCGAAGGGCTGCGAGTCCCGCAACTGCTCCGACCCGGCGCTGCTGGCCGCCGGCCAGTGGGTGCTGGCGCCGACCGACCGCAACGGCGAGAACCCACGCCCCGACCTGCGACCGGACATCGTGAACAACTCGTGGGGCGGCGGCCAGGCCGACCCCTGGTACGAGCAGGTGATCACCGCGTGGCGGGCGGCCGGAATCTTCCCGGTCTTCTCCACCGGCAACGAGGGGCCGGCGTGCAACACCGCCAGCTCCCCCGGCGACTACCCGAGCGTCTACACCGTCGGCGCGCACGACGTCGACGGCACGATCGCCGACTTCTCCAGCCGGGGCGTGTCCGGGGTGGACGGCCACATCACGCCGGACATCGCCGCCCCCGGGGTCGGCACCGTCTCGGCACTCCCGGGCAGCCAGTACGGCACCGCCGACGGCACCTCGATGGCGGCGCCACACGTCGCCGGCACGATCGCGCTGCTGTGGTCGGCCGCGCCGGCGCTGCGCAACGACTACGACGCGACGGTCGCGTTGCTGGACCGTACCGCGATCGACGTCGACGCCACCGAATGCGGCGGCACGGTGGCGGACAACAACCTGGCCGGCGAGGGCCGGCTGGACGCGTACCAGGCGGTGGCGCAGTCACCCCGCGCGCAGACCGGCCGGCTGACCGGCACGGTGACCGACGCGGCGGACGGCTCCCCGGTCGCCGGGGTGACCGTGACGGTCGCCGGGCGCAGTGTGCAGACCGGACCCACCGGCGGGTACGCGACGTACCTGCCGGCCGGCACGCACACCCTCACCGTCTCCGGGTTCGGCTGGGCCACCCGGACGCTGACGGTGACGGTCGGCACCGCACCGGTGGTCCTGGACGTCGCCCTCGACGCGGTGCCGCTGGTCACCCTCTCCGGTCGGGTCACCGACGGCTCCGGGCAGGGTTGGCCGTTGTACGCGCGGATCGACATCGCCGGTCGGCCCGGCCACCCTGTCTTCACCGACCCGACCAGCGGCCGGTACGCCCTCCAGGTGCCCCGGCACGGCACGTACCAGCTGACGGTGACCCCGCTGTACCCCGGCTACCGGACGGTGACCACCGAGGTGGCGGTCGGCGGCCAGGCCCGGAGGGCGAACCTGGTGGTGGCGGCGCACATCGCCTGCACCGCCCCCGGCTACACGGCCGACACCGGCGCTACGGTCTTCGCCACCGACTTCGCCACCGAGCCGGCCGGCTGGACGGTCGTGGACCGCACCGACGGCGGCGGCTGGACCTTCACCGACCACCACCAGCGGGGCAACCTGACCGGCGGCAGCGGCGGGTTCGCCATCGTCGACAGCGACGGCCACGGCGTCGGCCGCAGCCAGGACACCCTGCTGCACACGCCGATGATCGACATCTCGCAGATCGCGGCACCGGTGCTGCGGTTCCGCACCGACGCGTGGATCGCCGGCAACGGCGACGTCGCCGCGATCGACGTGTCGACCGACGGCACCGAATGGGTCAACGTCTCTCAGGTGACCGAGAGCGTACGCGGGCCGCAGCTGGTGGAGATTCCGCTGGCCCCGGTGGCCGGTGCCGACCAGGTGCAGGTCCGGTTCCGTTACCGGGGCGGGTACAGCTGGTGGTGGCAGGTCGACGACGTGGCGATCGTCGACCGGACCTGCACGCCGGTCGACGGCGGGCTGATCGCCGGGTTCACCAGCGACGCGAACACCGGGACGCCGGTGGTCGGGGCACGGGTCGCCGAC
This sequence comes from Micromonospora sp. ABR4_055, assembly GCF_056160425.1. Lineage (NCBI taxonomy): Bacteria > Bacillati > Actinomycetota > Actinomycetes > Micromonosporales > Micromonosporaceae > Micromonospora > Micromonospora sp. ABR4_055. Next base: position 15,542 of record NZ_JBSWXD010000135.1, on the reverse strand, counting down.
CCGCAGCGCCCGGACGAGTACGGCACGTCGGCGGCCACCCCGGCCGATTCTACGGTGCCGGACGGGTTCTACTGGTTCTTCGCCGGAGGGGCCGGGCAGCAGCGGTCGTTCGTTGCCGAGGCGGCCCCGTACCAGCAGCGGAAGCGGACCGCGTCGGTGGTCGCCGGCGGCTCCCGGCGGGTCGACTTCGACCTGCGCAGCGGGCAGTTGGCGGTCTCCGGCGCACCGGTCGGGGCGGAGCTGCCAGCCGGCGGCAGCGGCAGCGGCGAGTTCACCGTCCGCAACACCGGGACCGCGCCGGTGACGGTGACGGTGCTGGAACGGCCCGCCGCGTCGGCGACGCCGCCGCTGTCCGGGCAGCCGCCGTGGCAGCGGTTGACCGACGCCCCGGACGGGCTGTCCGACAACGCCGCCGTGGTGCTCGACGGCGTCGTCTACTCGATCGGCGGTGGCACCCACCTGGGCACCACCCGGCAGGCGTGGGCCTACGACCTGGCCGCCGACTCCTGGCAACGGCTGCCGGACCTGCCCCGCGACCGGGGCAAACCGGCGGTGGCGGCGGTCGACGGCAAGGTGTACGTCTTCGGCGGCTGGGACACCGAGTTCCGGCCGCAGTCGGCGGTCGACGTGTACGACCCGGCGACCGGGGCGTGGCACACGCTCGCCGGGGTGACCAACCCGGCGCCCCGGGCGGCGGCCGCTGCGGTGGTCGTCGAAGGGCTGATCTACCTGGTCGGCGGCTGCCGGGACGACCTGTGCCGGGCGTCGGCCGACGTGCTGGCGTTCGACCCGGCGACCGGCACGTTCCGGGCCCGCGCCGACTACCCGCACGAGGTGGCGTGGCATGCCTGCGGGGCGATCGACCTGCGGATCTACTGCGCGGGCGGGTTCAGCCACGACGGCGACTACGCCGATACCCTCGCCTACGACCCGGACACCGACCGCTGGTCGGCCCGCGCGGACATGCCGGAGCACGTGACCAGCATGGCGTACTCGGTGGCGGCCGGCCGGCGGGATGCTGTCGGCCGGGGAGATCACCGATCAAACCATCGGGTACGACCCGGTGGCCGACGCCTGGCAGGAGCTGGCCCCGACCGGGCAGGCCGCGTCCCGGGGTGCCGGCGCCTGCGGTGGGCTGGCGATCGGCGGCATGTCGCCGCAGTGGGCGGCCGTGCCGTCGATCTCTCAGTGGTCCGGGGCGGACGGCTGCACACCGCCGGCCGAGGTGCCCTGGCTGCGGGTACGCCCGGCCAGCTTCACGTTGGCGCCGGGCGCGTCGAAGGCCGTCACGCTGCGGTTCACCGCCAACGCCGCGACCGGGGTCGACGGGCCCGGCCGGTACACCGCCACGCTGGCACTGCGGGCGCAGACCCCGTACCCGGTGTTGACGGTGCCCGTGGGCTTGACGGTGCGGCAGCGGTAGGTCGTACCCGGTGAGTTGTCCGGGGTAGCTGGTGGGGGGGGGGGAGACACCCACACCCCCCCCCCCCCCCCACTCTTTGTCCCGCCCCCAAAAACCCCCCCCCCCCCCCCCCCCCCCCCCCCCCCCCCCCCCCCCCCCCCCCCCACCGCCGGTTGTCGGTACGGCACGAGACGCCACCGGCCATTAACCAGCTCGTTGCTGCACCGCAACCGTACGTTGCGGGAACACCCAGCTACCCCGGATAGTTTCGGCCTCCATGCGTGTCAGCCCGCCCCTGCGTAACAGCGAGCAGGAGGCGCCTACCCTGGTAACCTCGCCGCGCCCGACACGCGAGCGCAGCCCGTACATCGATGCGCTGCGGGCGTTGGCGATCGTGCGGGTCTACCTGCTGCACACCCTGTGGCTGACCTGGCTGCCGCTGGCGTTCCCGGCGATGCCGGTGATGTTCGCGCTGGCCGGCTACCTCACGGCCGTGTCGCTGGACCGAGGTACGCCGCTGCGGGTGGTCGGCTCGCGGCTGCGCCGGCTGCTGCCACCGCTGTGGGCGCTCGCCGCGGTCGCCGTACCGCTGATGGTCCTGGTCGGCTGGCGGCCCAGCCTGCTGGACGTGACCTGGTGGGTGGTGCCGCTGCGCAACCCGCCGTCCAGTGAGTGGGGCGGGCCGTTCTCGCTCGGGCTGTGGTACATCCGCGCCTACCTCTGGCTGGTGCTGCTCTCCCCGCTGCTGTGGTGGGCGTTCCGGCGCTGGCCGGTCGGCGCGCTGCTGACGCTGTCCGCGTTCGCCGTGCTGTTCGCTTCGCCGCTGGTCGACCTGCAGATGAACCCGGTCACCGACGTGTTCTGGTCCACCGCCGCGTACGGCACCTGCTGGCTGGTCGGCTTCGCCCGGCACACCGGGCTGCTGGATCGGGTGCCGCTGAGGTGGTACGCGCTCGGCGTCGGCACGCTGGCGATCGGCGCGATGATGTGGCTGGCCGAGCGGGGCGAGGACGACCGGCTCGGCGCGCTGGTGTGGGGGTGGGCGGTGGTGCTGCTACTGATGCGGGCCCGGCCCCGGCTGGACTGGCTCACGCAGGTGCCGTGGCTGGCCCGGCTGATCCGCATGGTCAACGCTCGGGCGGTGACCATCTACATCTGGCACCTGCCGGTGCTGTACGCCGCCAGTGGGCTCCTCACTCTGACCGGTCTCTACGCCGGTAAGGCGGCCATCCTCGGCGTCGGCACCGTGCTGCTGGTCGTCGTGGTGCTGGCTTTCGGCTGGGTCGAGGACCTGGCCGCCCGCCGCCGCCCGTCACTGCTACCACCCAGTTGACGCCGCGCACCAGTCGGCTGACTCCGTTCGTCGCCGGGCCGGCGGAATGCGCCCCGGTAGGCGTACGGGCTGGTGCCGACGATCCGTTTGAAGCTCTCCCGGAACGCGGTCGGTGAACCGAAGCCGACCCGGCGGCTGATCTGTTCGACCCCGTCGTCGGTGGCTTCCAGCAGATGCTGGGCCTGCCGGATCCGGGCCTCCTGTAACCAGCGCAGCGGCGGGACGCCGGTGTGTTCCCGGAAGCGTCGGTGCAGGGTTCGAGGGCTCATGCCGGCCCGGTCGGCGATCCGGGCCAACGTCAACGGTTCGGCCGCCTGCTCACGCAGCCAGTTCAGCAGCGGTTCGATCGCCGGCTCGGGCGGTGCCGGCGGTGCCTGGGCGGGGATGAACTGGGCCTGCCCGCCGCTGCGTTCCAGCGGCATCACCGACAGCCGGGCGGCGTCGGCCGCCGCCGCCGAGCCGTGGTCGCGGCGGACCAGATGCAGGCAGAGGTCGAGGCCGGCGGCGGCCCCGGCGGAGGTGAGGATCTGCCCGTCGTCGACGTAGAGCACGTCCGGGTGGACCCGGACGGCCGGGTAGCGGGCGGCCAGGTCGGCGGCGGCGCGCCAGTGGGTGGTGGCCGGTCGCCCGTCGAGCAGGCCGGCGGCGGCCAGGACGAACGCGCCGGAGCAGATCGAGGCGATCCGGGTGCCGGCGTCGGCGGTGGCACGCAGCGCGGCCTGCACCGGCTGCGGCACCGGGGCCGACAAATCGGCGCAGCCGGGGACAATCACCGTGTCGGCGGTGGCCAGCGCGGTCAGGTCGGCGGCGGGTCGCAGGGTGAACGCGCCGGCGTCCACCTCGGCGGTGGCCGCGCAGACCACCACCTGGTACGCGGCCCGGCCGTCGGGCAGCCGCAGCCGGCCGAACACCTCGATCGGGGTGGACAGGTCGAACGGGATGACCCCGTCGAGGGCGAGGATCGCGATCCGGTGCACGTCGACGACGGTACGCCGACGGTGGCGAGAATCCGTTGACCTGTGTCCTTCCTGCCACTCCTCGCGTCACGAAACCACCCATACCGTCGCGTCGTGACGAAATTTCTGCTCTCCGTACATGTGCTCGCAGCGATCGTGGCGATCGGCCCGGTGACCGTCGCAGCCAGCATGTTCCCGGCCGCCGCCCGGCGGGCGATCGCCGACCCACGCGACGCCGCCGCCCACACGACCCTGCGCACGCTGCACCGAATCTGCCGGGTGTACGCCGCCGTCGGGATCGTCGTGCCGGTCTTCGGTCTGGCCACCGCCACCAGCCTCGGGGTGCTCACCGACACCTGGCTGCTCGTGTCGATCGCGCTCACCGCGATCGCCGCCGCGCTGCTGGTGCTACGGGTCCTGCCCCGCCAGCAGATGCTGCTGACCGGGATCGACGCTCCCGGCACCCAGCCGGAGCCGACGGCGACCGCAACAGGGGCAGCGACCGCGAGTACACCGACCACCGCGCCACAGCGGCTGGCGGCGTACACCGGGGTGTTCAACCTGCTCTGGGCGACGGTCACGGTGCTGATGATCGTCCGTCCCGGCTCGACGACCGGGGTGTGAGGATGTCGGGCAGTCTGCGGCTGTTGCGGATCGCCGCCGGAGTCGAGATCACCACTCTGATCGTGATGCTGGCCAACCTGGCCACGGTGCACTGGCCGGCCGTGTCGTCGCTGCTCGGCCCGACCCACGGGGCGGCGTACCTGCTGGTGGTCGTCGCCACCGCGCAGCAGCCGGCCGCGCCGACATCGACCCGGCTACTCAGTCTGCTGCCCGGCGTCGGCGGCCTGCTGACGCTGCGGGCACTGGCCGCGCACCGTCGACCGGCACCGGACGCACCGGCGCAGAGTTGAACGGCACCGGCCCCGTCAGCGGAGTGCGTCGTCGGCGAGCCGGGCGTGCACGCCGACGACGCCGTTGACGATCTGCGTCACCCGTACGTCGACGACGACGCTGGCCAGGGCGACCGCGTCGCCCCGGGACAGCCCGTGCCGGCGGGACATCAGGGTGATCATCGCGTCGAGCGCGTCGGCGGCCGCAGTGTCGAGGGTGTCGCCCAGGCCGAGGGTCAGCCAGGCACCGTCGACCCGGGCCACCGGGCCGGTCAGCGGCCGGTCGTCGACCAGATCGAAGGTGAGCTGGACCCGGTCCATCAGGCATTCGATCGCCGTACCGCAGATCTCGCCGTCGCCCTGGGCGGCGTGGCCGTCGCCGACGGAGAACAGCGCGCCGTCGACCGTGACCGGCAGCAGCAGGGTGCTGCCGGCGACCAGGTCCTTGCAGTCCAGGTTGCCGCCGCAGCGCCGGGGCGGGATCGTCGAATGCTCGCCGGGCTGCGCCGGCGGCATGCCGAGCACCCCGAGGAACGGCCGCAACGTCACGGTGTGGCCGAGCTGGTTGCGTCCGGTGCCGGCGGCCGGGTCCAGCTGCCAGGTGTGCACCGTCTCGGTGCCGGCGATCCCGTACCGCTCGCTGTGTGGGGTCAACGCGCTGCCGGCCAACGTGGTGCCCCACTCGGCCGGCAGCACCTCGTCGATCCGTACCGACAGGGTCGTCCCGGGCCGGGCGCCGCGCACCGCGATCGGCCCGACCAGCGCATGACCGAACCCCGGCCGGTACGCCGCGTGCCGGGGCCGCTGGTCGTGCGGCCCGCCGGCGTACGGACCGGCCGACCACCAGCAGTCCAGGGTACGGACGGTGACCGTGTCGCCGGGGTCGATGGTGAGCACCGGCGGATAGTCGGGTGAGAAGTAGCCGTGCAGGGTCCGGGTGTTCGGCTCCAGGGTGTGCCGCATCGCCGCAGGTTACCGCCGCCGGTCCAGGTGACGCAGCTAGCGCCGCCGGTCCAGGTAGCGCAGCGACCGGCGCAGGTAGCTGCGCGGGTTGGTGTCCAGCTGCCGGGCCCAGCGGGGCGGCAGGTCGTCGCGCAGCCAGGCGTACCGGCCCAGCGCGTAGCCGTACATCGGCTCGGTGAGATAGCCGAGCCGGCTCGACTGCCAGCCGCCGGCCCGGCCCCGGTAGTCGAAGGCGGCGTTGGCGGTGAAGATGCCGAGTCCGAAAAAGACAGTGGTGAGGTCGGTGAGCGGCTCGTGGTCGGCGGCGTCGGGGCGGTGCCGGCCCTCGCCGATCAGGCGTTCGTGGGCCAGCTCGTGGGCGATGGTGGCGACCAGCGCCATCGGCTGGCGGGCCTGCGCCCCGGCGATGGTGATCACGCCCCGGCCGCCCCGACGTACGTAGTGCCCGGCCGCGCCGGAAGCGGCCTGCGCGTACGCCGGCAGGCTGGCCAGTAGCGCGGCTTCGGTGTCGTCGGCCGGCTCGAAGACCAGTTCGACCCGGTCCGGGTCGACGGCCATGTGCCGTGCGACGCGGTGCAGCACCGCCGCCACGTCGGCCCGGCTGCCGTGGTAGGCACCGGGGAAGAACTCGTCGGTGGGCAGCACCACCGGTCCGCGCAGAGCCGGCTCGCCGAACTCGCGGATCAGCCAGGACAGTGACTCGTCGATCCAGTCCCGCTCGGTCTCCCGGACCGGGCACGCCCCGCTGAACAGCATCGACACACCTCCCCTTACGGTTTGCTGCCGTCAGAATCCCCGACCGGGTGCGGCGGCGGGTGCCCGGCGGCGGTCGGATAGGCGACAGCGGTCACGGCCCGGCGGCCGGCGTATCGTCGGGCGCTGTGACTGGCGTGCCCTACTCGTTCTGTTCGTCGTGCGGTGCCCGCTACCCGGCCGACGCCGGCTGGCCCCGGTCCTGTGACCACTGTGGGCAGCAGGTCTGGCGTAATCCGACACCGGTGGCGGTCGCCGTGGTGCCGGTGACGACTCCACAGGGGATCGGTGTGGTGGTGCAGCGCCGCGACATCGAGCCGGCACGCGGCGAGCTGGCGTTGCCGGGCGGTTTCATCGAGTACGGCGAGGACTGGCGCACCGCGGTGGTCCGCGAGCTGCGCGAGGAGACCGGCCTGGCCGGGCGGTCCGACCAGGTGCAGTTGTACGCCGTACGCAGCGTGCCCAACGGTGCGAGCCTGCTGATCTTCGGGGTGCTGCCGCCCCGACCGGCGCAGGCGTTGCCGGTGTCGGCGGCGACCGAGGAGGCCACCGAGTGGCTGGTGGTGACCGAGCCGGTCACGCTCGCGTTCCCGTTGCACACCGAGGTGCTGGCCCACTACCTGACCGATCCGACGGACCCGGCGACGCTCGGTACCCTGTGGGCGTGAGCGACCTTCCTGACCGGCTGCCTCCTGACGGGCTGCGGGCCTCCGACGCCGACCGCGAGCAGGTGGCGGAGGTGCTGCGGGCCGCGGCCGCCGAGGGCCGGATCGATCTGCCCGAGCTGGACGAACGACTCGGCCGGGTGTACGCCGCCCGGACGTACGCGGAGTTGGAGCCGCTGACCCGGGACATTCCCCGTGCGGTGTCCGACACGGTGGCCCGGCGTGGCGAGCACGGCCTGGCGCCGTCGCGTCCGTCGCAGTGGGCGGTCGCGGTGATGAGCGGTTTCGACCGGCGTGGCCGGTGGGTGGCACCGGGCATTCTGCGGGCCTTCGCCTTCTGGGGCGGCGGCCGGATCGACCTGCGGGAGGCGCGGTTCGACGCGAACGCGATCCGGATCCGGGCCTGGGCGATCATGGGCGGGATCGAGATCGTGGTGCCGGACGACGCCGAGGTGTCGATCTCCGGTGTCGGCCTGATGGGCGACTTCGGTCAGCGGGCCGCCGGGCTGGGCAGCCCTGGTGGGCCGAGAATCCACATCAACGGGCTGGCGTTCTGGGGCGGTGTGTCGGTCAGACGTCGGGGCCGGCCGGGACGCTGATCGCGGCGACGATCAGGCCGTTGCGGGCCAGCCACCGGCCGGTGAACCCGGTCAGCGGCGTGCCGTCGGGCAGCGCCGGGCCGGGCACCAGCAGCCGGGCGGTGAAGTCCCCGTCGACGGCGGCACCGGGGCCGGGAGCCACGGCGGGACCCAGGCCGGGAGCCACGGCGGCACCCGGGCCGGGAGTCGCCTCGACGTACGCCTGCTCGAAGCCGAGCCAGCTTTCGGCCAGCGGATACCACGCCTTGTAGACGGCCTCCTTGGCGCAGAACAGCAGCCGGTCCCAGTGCACCTGCGGGTGGCTGTCCCGACTGGCGGCCAGCCAGGTGAGTTCGTCGGGCACGGTGATGCTGTTCAGCACTCCGGAGGGCAGTGGTTCGTGCGGTTCGGCGTCGATGCCGACCGCGGTGAGGTCGGCCGACCGGGCCACCACCGCCGCGCGGTAGCCGGCGCAGTGGGTGATGCTGCCGACCACCCCGGCCGGCCAGCGGGGTTCGCGGCGCGCTCCGGACGGCACCGGTACGCCGGGGAAGCCCAGCTCGGCGAGAGCTTCGTGGGCACAGCGGCGAGCGGTGCCGAACTCGCGGCGGCGCTTGTCCACCGCGTTGCCGACCACGGCCGTCTCCTCGGGGAACAGGGTGACCGGGACGCTGTCGTCGAACGCCTCGCGGGCGACCGCCGTGGCTGGCAGCAGTGCCTCGATCATCCCGCTCCGCCCTCCGTCACGGTCGTGGCAGGTGGTCGGGTGTCATTGGCAGACCCGCCATTCGCCGTTCTCCTCGACCAGTCTGACGGTCTCCTGCCGCTGCGCGCCACCGTCGTAGGTGACTTCGACGGTGACGGCGCCGGACGTCCGCCCGTTGGTGGTCGACACGTTGACGCCGATGATGTCGTACCCGGCGATCTGCCCGGCGGCGGACTCCTGCTGGACGTACTCCGTCTCGGACAGGGCGTCCCGGCGGTCCTGACACAGTCGTTGGTAGGCACCGGCGTAGTCGCCGGCGGACAGCGCGTCGAAGTGGGCGGTGGTGGCGTCGCGGGCCGGCTCGGTGGCCGCCGACACGGTCCGGTACAGCCAGAAGCCACCCCCTGCGACGCCGACGCAGCAGAGCAGGACGACGGCGAGCACGACAGCGATGATGATCACGGTCGTCCGCCGGCCGCGGCTCGGCCCAGCGGGTGACGGCGGTGGTGGCGGCCCCGGCGGTTGGTAACTCATGATCGGGATGCTAGAGGCCGCCCGCCACCTGCCGGACGGGGACGGCTACCCCGTATGGGACCGGGCGAGACGCCGGTGCGCCGGGTCGTCGGTACGCCGGGCGAGCGCCCGCAGCTCGGCGGGACCGCTCTGCGGCTGGTGGGCGCACCAGGCGGTCAGCAGCCGGGCGGCGCTGTCCGGATCGCTGTCGGCGGCGACCGCCACCACCACCTCGGCGGTCTCGTCCAGCAGGTCCGCGACGGTCGGCACCACCACGCCCTGTTCGCGCAGGTGGTGCCCGACCAGCATGGCACCGAGCGGCGTCAGGCTGATCCTGTCGTCGTCGGTGAGCCGGACCGCGCCGAGGTCGGCCAGCTGCGCGAAGAGCCGGTCGGCGTCGTTGTGGGCGGACTGGCGCCAGGCCTGCTGCTGCTCCTCGGTGCCGCCATACGGCACCAGCATCGACTTCTCCAGCGCCTGGTGCAGCAGCTCGCGCAGGGCCGGGACTGGCAGCGGTTCGGCGGACGAGTAGAGGGTGAGTGCCGTGATGACGACGGCGTCGTCGAACCGCCACCGCATCAACGACTCACGCCAGCCGCTACCGCACACCGCCGCCCCGATCTCGGGCAGCGTCGCGTACAGCCGGTGGGCCAGGGCGAGCGGGTCGGTCAGCAGCTTCGCCGCGCTCTTGACCGGCACGAGCCGTCCCTTGACCATCCGGACCACGCGAGCGGCCCGAGCCCAGGCGACGACCACCGAGAGTCCGTACAGCTCCTCGCTGCTGCGGGTCTTGAACACCCGGTCACCGATGGCCGGGTCGATCACGTCTGCGGTGTCGAGCAGCGGGACCAGTTCCCGGGCGTCGGCCAGCCGCAGGTTGCCGTTCGGGGTCAGGGTTCGACCCGGTCCCACCCAGGCCACGAACTGCCGGACCCGGTGCAGGATCGTCGACGCTTCGGCTGCCGGGCGCAACTCGGCGTCGTCCGGGACGGTCACCAGCGGCAGGGTCGGTGGACGTTGCGCGCCGTCGGATGCCGCCCGGTGGTTGGCCATGATTTGGTTGAGCAGGTCCTGGTCGACGGAGATCCGGCCGGCGTGCACGTCGGCGATGAACGCCTGGGCGGCCGCGTTGTCGGTCGGATCGACGCCTTCGCGCATCATCCGGGTGGTCCAGTACTTCGCCGGACCGTAGCGCCGCTCGTCGGCCAGCGCCTCGGCGACCGGTCCGGCCAGCTCGTCGAGCGTGGTGTGCAGCAGGTCCCGGTCGGCGCAGTGCCGGTCGGCGAACCCTTCGTCGAACAGGAAGTCGACGAATCCCCGTACGCTCGGCACGACGGCGTCCCAGTCGTCCGGGTGCATGGTGACGTGTCGGGGGAACCCGTCGAGCAGCGCGGCGGTGAGGTCGTCGGGGTGCCACCGGCCGAGCAGACCGTCACCGTGACTCCACCGGTACTCCAGCAGTGTCTCGATCACGAACGGGTCGAGCTCGGTGCGCCGCTGCCGACGCGCCCACTTGCCGACCCGGCCGACCAGCCGTTGCCGGGCGTGGTGGAAGGTGTCGGGGTCCGCCGACGTGTAGACCGTCCTCATGCCGCGCGACCCTACCGTCCGCCGCTGCCCGAGGCGGAGGGGCCATGCCGATGGGCATCTTGACGGCGGGGTACGCCCCGGTTAACACTCTCGCAACCGCCGAGTCACGGCGACGAATCGGGTGAACTCTGACCCGACCACCGTCCGCCAGGTGTTGTTAACGCTAACAACTGCTGATACCGACGCTCAGACCGCAAATCCGGACGCCTCCCAGGAGGAGACACTCATGCCGCAGCGGGATCGACCGCGTACCGCCCCACCTCGACGAACAGCCCTGGCGTCGCTCGCCGCCCTCGCCCTCACCGCCAGCCTGCTGGCCGCCGGCCCGACCACCGCCACCGCGGCCGGACCGACCGACGGACTCGTCCTCTGGTACGAACTGGACGCCACCGCCGGAACCGTCGCCACCGACGCCTCGGGCAACGACCGGCACGGCACCGTGCACGGCAGCGCCGACTGGTCCGGCGGAGAAGGACTCGGCCTCAACGGCGCCGACACGTACGTGGACCTGCCCGACGACGTCCTGCGCGGCCTGGACTCGGTCACCGTGTCGATGGACGTGCTCATCGACCCGGCCCAGGTCACCCCCTACTTCATCTACGGGCTGGGCAACACCAGCGGTGGCACCGGCAACGGGTACCTGTTCGCCACCGGCGACCAGTTCCGCACCGCGATCGCCAGCGGCAACTGGTCCACCGAACAGAACACCCGACCGAACCCGGCCCGCAACCTCGCCCGCGGCGTCTGGAAGCACCTCACCTACACCCAGACCGGCACCACCGGGGTGCTCTACGAGGACGGGGTCGAGGTCGGCCGCAACACCTCGGTCACCATCACCCCCGGGTCGATCGGCGGCGGCACCACCACCGCCAACTACATCGGACGTTCGGTCTACACCGGCGACCGCCGCCTCGCCGGTCGGGTGCGTGACTTCCGCATCTACGACCGGGCGGTCACCGCCGACGAAGCCGCCCAGCTCGGTGCACGCGCGGCGGCCGCAGTCGTCGCCCACGACACGGCCGCGCTGGACCTCGGCGACACCAGCCGGGTAATCGCCGACCTCCGGCTACCGGCAACCGGGCCGGGCGGCTCGGCCATCGACTGGGCCTCCAGCGAGCCGGCAGTGGTCGCCACCGACGGCACGGTGACCCGACCGGCGATCGGCGAACCCGACGCACAGGCGACCCTCACCGCCACCCTGCGCCGGGGCGCCGCCACCGACACCAGAACCTTCGAAGTGACCGTGCTGGCCGAATTCGACGACGCACGAATCGTCGCCGACGCCGCCGCCGCGCTGACCGTGCACAACGTCGACGACGTACGCGGCAACCTCACCCTGCCCACGGCGGGGGCCGCCGGCACAGCGGTCGCCTGGACGTCCAGCGACCCGGCGGTGATCGCCACCGACGGCACGGTGACCCGACCAGCGGCCGGAGCCGGCGACACCACCGTCACGCTGACCGCCACCGTCACCCGCAACGCGGCCAGCGCCACCCGCGAGTTCACCGCCAGCGTGCCCGAACTGCCGGCACCAGCCGCCCGCACCGGCTACCTGTTCAGCTACTTCACCGGTGAGGGCACCGCCGACGGCGAACAGGTCTACTTCGCCCTCAGCCAGGGCAACGACCCGCTGCGGTGGCAGCAGCTCAACGACGGCCGGCCGGTGCTCACCTCGACGCTCGGCGAAAAAGGGCTGCGCGACCCGTTCATCATCCGCTCCCCCGAGGGCGACAAGTTCTACCAGATCGCTACCGACCTGCGGATCCACGGCAACGGCAACTGGGACGGCGCGCAGCGGCACGGCAGCAAGTCGATCATGGTGTGGGAATCCACCGACCTGGTCAACTGGACCGACCAGCGCCTGGTCCAGGTCTCCCCCGACACCGCCGGCAACACCTGGGCACCGGAGACCTACTACGACCCGACCATCGGCGCGTACGTCGTCTTCTGGGCCTCCAAGCTGTACGCCGCCGACGACCCGGACCACACCGGGAACACCTACAACAAGATGTTGTACGCCACCACCCGCGACTTCCACACCTTCTCCGAACCGCAGGTGTGGGTCGACCCCGGCTACTCGGTCATCGACTCGACGGTGATCGACCACGACGGCGTCTACTACCGGTTCACCAAGGACGAACGCAACAACTCGTCGTCGACGCCGTGCAGCAAGTTCATCCTCGCCGAGACGGCGACGTCGTTGCGCGACACCGAATGGGACTTCCTCACCGACTGCATCGGCCGAGGCTCGATGTCCCAGGGTGAGGGACCCACCATCTTCAAGTCGAACACCGAGGAGAAGTGGTACCTGTTCATCGACGAGTTCGGTGGGCGCGGCTACCTCCCGTTCGAGACCACCGACCTCGCCTCCGGGGTATGGACGCCGTCGAGCGACTACGCGCTGCCGGCCAGGCCCCGGCACGGCACCGTACTGCCGGTCACCCGGGCCGAGTACGACGCGCTGCTCGCCGCGTACGGACCGGACCCGGGGCCGGAGCCGCCGGCCGACGGACTGCTGCTGCACTACGAGTTCGACGAGGCCGGCGGCAGTGTCGCCACCGACTCGTCCGGGCAGGGCCGGCACGGCCGCTACGAGCGGACCCCGGCGTTCGGCACCGGCGTCGACGGCGGCTCGTTCAAGATGAGCGGCGGCGGCAGCGGCTCGACCACCGCGCCGTACGTGACGATCCCCAACGGGGTGTACGCCGGGGTCACCAGCACCACCGTGGCGACCTGGGTCAAATGGGACGCCTCCAGCACCGCCAACCAGTGGATCTACGGACTCGGTCCAAACAGCGACCGCTACCTGTTCAGCACGCCGCGCAGCGGCGGCGGGGTGCTGTTCTCAGCGATCACCACCGGCAGTTGGCAGGCCGAGAAGCAGCTGCGGGCGTCGTCGGCGCTGACCGGCGACGAATGGAAGCACCTCGCGGTGACCGTCGACTCGGCCACCCGTACCGCCGTCATGTATCTCGACGGGGTCGAGATCGCCCGGGCCACCGACGTAGCGGTCCGCCCGTCGGACCTGCACGACCCGACCCGCGACTACGCTGGCTACATCGGACGCTCGCTGTACGGCGCGGACCCGTACTTCGCAGGGGAGGTGGACGACTTCCGGATCTACAACCGGGCGTTGACCGCCGACGAGGTGTACGCCCTGGGCGGCGACCCGGCGGCGATCACCGGCGCCACCGTGGCGCAGCTCAAGGTGGACGCCATCATCGACGCCGACACCCGACGGATCATCCTGCCGGTCCGGCCGGACACCGACCTGACCGCCCTGGCCCCGGAGCTCACCCTGGCCCCCGGCGCCACCGTCGCGCCGGCATCGGGCACCGTACGGGACCTGAGCACACCGGTGACGTACACGGTCACCGGCGCCGACGGCTCCACGGCGACCTGGACCGTCGAGGCCCGGCTGATGCGTTCGCCGGTGCTGCCCGGCCTGTACGCCGACCCGAACATCGCGGTGTTCGGCGACCGGTTCTACCTCTACGCCACCACCGACGGGTTCGCCGGCTGGAGCGGCACGAAGTTCTCGGTGTTCTCCTCGGCGGACCTGGTGAACTGGACCGACCACGGGGTCATCCTGGACCTGGAGACCGACGTCGACTGGGCGGACAACAGTGCCTGGGCGCCGACGATCGCCGAACGCGACGGCAAGTGGTACTTCTACTTCAGTGGCGGGAAGGCCACCGGCGACACCGGCAAGCACCTGGGTGTCGCGGTCGCCGACTCACCGACCGGGCCGTTCCGCGACGCGCTCGGCGAGCCGCTGGTGTCGGCCGGGACGTACTCCGGCCAGATGATCGACCCGGCGGTGTTCACCGACGACGACGGCCGGTCCTACCTGTACTGGGGCAACGGCGCCTCCTACCAGGTGCCGCTGAACGACGACATGGTGTCGTTCGACCCGACCGCGGTGCGCACCTACCGGCCGGACGGCTACAACGAGGGCACCTTCGTGATCAAGCGTGACGGCCGTTACTACTTCATGTGGTCGGAGAACGACACCCGCAGCGAGGACTACCAGGTGGCGTACGCCGTCGGTGACTCGCCGCTCGGGCCGTGGGGTCCCCGGGAGGGTGTCATCCTGCGCAAGGACCTGTCGTTGGGCGTCAAGGGCACCGGGCACCACTCGGTGGTACGGATCCCCGGCACCGACGACTGGTACGTCGCGTACCACCGGTTCGCGATCCCGGACGGGGACGGCACCCACCGGGAGACGACCATCGACCGGCTGCGCTTCGCCGCCGACGGCTCCATCGTCCCGGTGGTGCCGACCCTGGAGAGCGTCGAGCCGATCCGGCCGGTCAACACCGCGCCGACGGTGATCGCCGTCACCGGTGCGGCCGGGCCGGTCGCCGCCGGCACCGAGGTCAGGGTCACCGCGACGTTCACCGACGCCGGCGCGGACGACACGCACCGGTGCGTGCTGGTCTGGGGCGACGGCACCGTCGACGCCGGCACGGTCGACGGGTCGGCCTGCGTCGCGGCGCACACGTACGCCGAACCGGGTGTGTACCGGCCGACGGTCACGGTGATCGACGACCGGGATGCCGCGCACACTCTGGCCGGCGGGTATCTGGCGGTACGCCGGACCGACGGCGGGTACGTGGCCGGCTCCGGCTGGATCACCTCACCGGCCGGGGCGTACGTCGCCGACGCGCGGGTGGCCGGGCGGGCCGAGTTCGGGTTCGTCGCGGCCACCGGCCCGGAGACGACCGGGCCAGGTCCGGTGGCGCTGCGGTTGCGCCTCGGCGAGTGGGAGTTCGCCGCCACCAGCCACCGTGGGTACGTCGTCGACGGTCCACAGGTGCGGTTCAACGGCCGGGGGACGGTCAACGGCGCCGGCGACTACGAGTACCTGGTCGGGTTGAACGACGAGGCGCTGCGGGAGCAGGGCAAGGACCGGTTCTGGATCCGGATCCGGGAGGCGGCCACCGGGACGGTCGTCTACGACAGCCGGACCAACGCCAGCACAACCGCGCTCGGCGGCGGAGCGGTCGTCGTCGACGTCTCGTGACGCGGGGGGGGGGGGGGGGGGGGGGGGGGGGGGGGGGGAGAGCAGGAGGGGGGTGAAAAAACAAAAAAAAACGCCCCGCCCGGGATGGGGAGGGTGGGGTGGGTCTCGGTCCTCTCTTGCCTCGCCTCGGTCCCCCCCCCCCCCCCCACCCCCCCCCCCCAGCC
>NZ_JBSWXD010000134.1:0-19541 GCF_056160425.1 Micromonospora sp. ABR4_055 | reverse complement strand
ACCAGCACGCAGAGGTCGCGGATCTGATCGGTCGTGAAGCCGGTGGTATGATACATGTTCGGCGGTCCGCTTTTCTTTGGTTGTTGTGTGGAAACTCCATCCTATGGGAGGGCGGGCCGTCTCATTCATCGGGGGGTCCACTGTGGGTTACTGGACCCTGCTGAATAAGCCTCATCGTCTGCCCGGCCGGGCTGACCCGGCAGTGGCGCGACGAAATGCGCGACAAGTTCGGCCTCGAATTCCGCATCGTCGACAGCGCACTGCTGCGTGACCTGCGACGCAGCCGAGGCCTGTACGCGAACCCGTGGACCCACTACCCCCGGTTGATCGTCAGCGTCGACTGGCTCAAACGCGACCGCCCGCTGCGGCTGCTCCGCGAGGTGCTGCCGACCGCCCCCCGCTACCCGCGCGCCATCGACCTGCTCGTGGTCGACGAGATCCACACCTGCGCGCCGGCCGGCCGGGGCCGCTACGCCACCGACTCCCAGCGGACCAAGGCGATCCGGATCCTCGTCCCGCACTGCGAGCACCGGCTGTTCCTGTCGGCGACCCCGCACAACGGCTACCTGGAGTCGTTCACCGCGCTGCTGGAGCTGCTCGACGACCAGCGCTTCGCCCGAGGGGTGAAACCGACCGACGAGCAGCTGGCCCGGGTGATGGTCCGCCGGCTCAAGAGCGACCTGCCGCCGAGGTGGGACGGCAGCCCACGGTTCCCGGTGCGCCGCCTCGACTACCTTGAGGTCGACTACCCGGCCGCCGAACGGCACGCCCACGAGCTGCTGTCCCGCTACGCCGCCAGCCGCCGCGACGCCGCCGCCGACCGGGCCGGGCAACTCGCCGCCGACTTCGTCACCACGCTGCTGAAACGGCGACTTTTCTCGTCACCGAAGGCGTTCGCCGAAACCGTCGACACCCACCTCGCGACCATGTCCGCGCGCGCCCCGAGCGGGTCCGGCGACACCACCCCGGTACGCGACAAAGCCGACAAGGTGCTCCGGCCGGTGATCGACCGCCTCGACGAGACCACCGAGGACGACCAGGCGTACGGCGAGGTCGAAACCGACGCCCTGACCGCCGTACGCCGCTGGGCGCCGCCGCTGTCCACCGAGGAGAAGGCGCTGCTCACCGAGCTGCGGACCTGGGCCCGGTCGGCGCAGCACCAGCCGGACGCCAAGTTCATCGCGCTGCGGGCCTGGCTGGACCCGATCGTGCGGCCGGGCGGCGACTGGTCCGACGAACGGGTCATCATCTTCACCGAGTACCGCGACACCCAACGCTGGCTGCACGAGCGGCTGGTCACCGCCGGCTACCCGGCGGAACGGATCGCGTTGCTGTTCGGCGGCCAGGACCCGCAGGACCGCGAACACGTCAAGAACGTGTTCACCGAGGACCCGGCCCTGGACCCGGTACGGGTGCTGCTGGCCACCGACGCCGCCAGCGAAGGCATCAACCTGCAGCGCCACTGCCACCGGCTGCTGCACTGGGAGATCCCGTGGAACCCCAACCGGCTGGAGCAGCGCAACGGCCGCATCGACCGGCACGGTCAACGGGCCGCCGAGGTGCAGGTGCTGCACTTCGTCCCGGCCGGCTGGCAGCACGCCGACTACACCGACGGGTCCCTTGAGGACGAGCTGGCGTTCCTGCGGCTGGCGGTGGAGAAGGTCGAGGCGATCCGCACCGACCTGGGCAGCGCCGGTGAGGTCATCGCCACCCAGGTCGAGCAGAAGATGACCGGCAAGCGTACGGACTGGCGGGCCACCGACGCCGAGATCGGCCGGCGGGCCAGCCGTGCCCGGCTACGGTACGAGCGTGACCTGGCCCGTGAACTGCAGCGGCTCACCGAGAAGCTGCATGCCAGCCGTACCCAGCTGAACCTGACCCCGGCCACGGTGGAGCGGGTGGTCCGCACGGCGCTGCGGCTGGCGCACCGCCGCGACCTGATCGCGGCCCCGACCCCGGCGGACGCCACCGGCACCTGGTTCCGGCTGCCGGAGCTGCCCGGCGCGTGGGCGACGGCCCGCACCGACGGGCTGCTGCATCCGGTCACCGGCCGGGAAAGGCCGGTCACGTTCGACCCGGACGCCGCGAAGGGCCGCACCGACGTGGTGCTGCTGCACCTCGGGCACCGGCTGGTCGGCATGTGCCTGCGGCTGCTGCGCGCCGAACTGTGGTCACGGACCGGCGGCGGGTCCAGCGGCAGCACCTCCGGTGCCGGCACCGGCCCCGACGCGGGCACCGGGAAGCGGCTGCACCGGGTCACCGCCCGGATCGTCCCCGGCGAGCTGCTGCGCAGCCCGGCGCTGATCGCCCACGGCCGGGTGGTGATCACCGGCACGGAAGGCACCCGACTGCACGAGGAGATCATCACCGCGGGCGGGCCGATCGTCGCCGGCAAACTGACCCGCGCCCGCCAGGAGGAGCTGGACGCGCTACTCGCCGCCGCCACCGACGAGACACCGGCGGAGCCGATGCTGGGCCAGCTCGTCGAGCTGTGGCCGACGCTGTCCGAGCCGCTCAGCCGGGCCCTCGCCGTCCGCGCCGACCAGCGCAAACGCAGCCTGTACAGCCTGCTGGAGCAGCGCTGCGCCGAGGAGGTCACCGCGATCGGGGCGGTGCTCGACGAACTGGCGGCCAACATCCGGGCCCGCCTCGACGACGCGCCGTCCTGGGAACAGCCGTCGCTGTTCGAGCTGGAACGCGAACAACTGCACGCCGACCGGGACGCCCTGCGGAACCGGCTGCGCGACATCCCGGCGCAGCGGCAGCGGGAAACCGACGCGCTGCGCCGCCGCTACGCCGACCCGACCGCCCGCTGGTTCCCCGCCGCCGTCACCTGTCTGGTGCCCGCCTCCCTCGCCCGAGGTGCCCGCTGATGCCGTCCACCCGAAGCACCGCCACCGCAGCCACTGCCGGCCGTCGCCCGTACCGGCCGGCTCCGCAACGTGCCGACGAACAGCACGCCGAATGGCTCGGCCTGCTCGGCCCGGACGGGCCGTTCCTGACCGTGCCGGTGCTGACCGTCGCCCTGCCCGACGGCCTGGACACCGTGCCCGACGAGGTCCGCCAGCGAATCCGCCAAGGCTGGGGTGAGATCCTCGACGCCCCGCCGGACCTGCTCGCCCCGGCCTGGGTGGAGCTGATCCTGACCGAGCTGCTGCGCTACCCGGCCAGCGCCCGTGGCGACGGCACCGCGCTGCCGTCGGAGATCCTCGCCGGCGCCGACCGGCGTCGCCGTCGACCCGACTGGATCATGTACGGGCCGGAGCCCGGCGGCGGCCGGGCCGCCCGGCTGCACGTCTACCACCTGCCGGCTGACACCCCGCTGACCAGGCCGGCCGGCGACCGGCCGGCACCCACTGAGCAGGCCGCACAGCTGTGCCGCGACACCCGTACCCCGGTGGCGCTGCTCACCAACGGCCAGCACTGGGCGCTGGTGCACGCCCGCCCCGGCACCGCCACCGGAGTCGCCGTCTTCGACGCCGACCTGTGGTTGGAGGAGCCGCTGCTGCTGCGGGCGTTCGCCACCCTGCTGGCGGCGAGCCGGGTGCTGCCGCCGGCCGCCAACCCGGACGGCACCGCGTCGACCAGCCTCGCCGGGTTGTTCGTCCGCAGCGCCGACGCCCTCACCCAGGTCACCACCACCCTCGGTGACCAGGTCCGCCGGGCGGTGGAGCTGTTCGTCGGCGAACTGGCCCGGCTGGACCGCGAATCCGGCGGGGAACTGCTACGCGACGTCGCCGACCGGGAGATCTACCGGGGCGCGTTGACGGTGCTGATGCGGCTGGTCTTCCTGCTGTACGCCGAGGAGCAGCGGCTGCTGCCGCTCGGTGACCCGCTCTACCAGGAGGCGTACGCGGCGACCACGCTGCACGCCCAGCTGAGCCTGGCGCGGGACCTGTACAGCGAGGAGGTGACCGACCGGCGGGCGGCGGCCTGGCCCCGGCTGCTGGCCCTGTTCGCGGCGGTGCACGGCGGCTGCACCCACCCGGACCTGATGATCCCGGCGCACGGCGGGTCGCTGTTCGACCCGGCCCGGTTCGGCTGGCTGCACCGGGCGGCGGTCACCGACCGGGTGATCCTGGAGATCCTGGACGCGCTGCTGGTGCTGCGCCACCGGGGCAAGGCCGCCGAGCAGCTCAGCTACTCCAGCCTCGGGGTGGAGCAGATCGGCCACGTCTACGAAGGACTGCTCGACTTCTCCTGCCTGCGGGTGGATCAGCCGCACGTCGGGCTGGTCGGCAAACTGGAGCCGGAGCTGCCGCTGACCGAGCTGGTCGAGCAGGCCGCGCTCGGTGAGCCGGAGTTCCGCGGCTGGCTGGTGAAACGCTGCGGCCTGACCGCCGGCCAGGTGAGCAGGGCGCTGGCCCGCACACCCCGGCCGGACGAGGTGGCGGCGCTGCACGCCGCCTGCGACAACGACGCCGACCTGGCCGAGCGGGCCCGCCCGTACTGGGGGCTGCTCCGCACCGACCTGCGCGGCCTGCCGACGATCTTCCCGGCCGGGTCGGTGCTGTTCACCCAGGTCGGCGACCGACGGGCCACCGGCACCCACTACACGCCGAAGGAGCTGGCCGAGGAGGTCGTCCGGCACACCCTGGCACCGCTGTGTTTCGCGCCCGGCCCGGCGCAGGGCGTCGCCGAGGAAGGCGTGTGGCGGGCGAAAAGCGCGGAGGAGCTGCTGCAGCTGAAGGTGCTGGACCCGGCGATGGGCTCCGGCGCGTTCCTGGTGGCCGCCTGCCGCTACCTGGCCGAGGTGGTGGTGCGGGCCTGGCAGCGCGACGGGCTGCCGGCCGAGCTGGCCGACCTGCCGGCCGACGGGCGCACCGAGGAGGATCTGCGGCTGGCGGCCCGTCGGATGGTCGCGGCCCGCTGCCTGTACGGGGTGGACCGCGACGACATGGCCGTCGAGTTGGCGAAGCTGTCGCTGTGGCTGGTCACCCTGGCCAAGGGACGACCGTTCGGCTTCCTCGACCATGCGCTGCGCTGCGGTGACTCGCTGGTCGGCATCACCTCGCTGGACCAGTTGACCGCCTTTCACCTGGATCCGGAGCAGGGGCGATCCTTGCACGCCCGGCTCTACGGCTCGGTCACCGAACGGCTGCACGAGCTGGTCGCCGAGATGACCGAGCTGCGGGAGCAGATCGAGGCGACCGTGGTGCAGGACACCCGCGACGCCGCCGACAAGGCGGCGAAGCTGGACCGGATCGAGCAGATGGGGCACGGTCTGCGGCTGGCCGCCGACGCCGTCGTGGGCGCGGCGCTCTCCACCGCCGTACGGGCTCAGCGCCGCCCGTGGGATCCGGCCGACGACCCCGACGACGACCCGGAGTACAAGTACGACGACCGGCTGTCCGCGATCAGCGACCAGGTGTACGCGGTGCTGCACGACGAGGCGTCGGCGGAGCAGACCCGGCAGTTGACCGACACGATCAGCGGCTGGCTGCGCGGCAGCCGCCCCGCCCCGATCCGCCCCCTGCACTGGCCGTTGGAGTTCCCAGAGGTCATCAACCGCACCGGCTTCGACGCCGTCATCGCCAACCCACCGTTCATCGGCGGGAAGAAGGTCTCCGGGGCGATCGGCGTCGACCTGCGCGAATACCTGAAGCAGCGGATCGCCCGCGACAAGCCCGGCAACGCCGACCTGTGCTCGTACTTCCTGCTGCGCAAACTGGCCGTGACCGGGCAGGGCCGGGTCGGGCTGATCGCCACCAACACGATCGCCCAGGGCGACACCCGCGAGGTCGGCCTGGACCAGGCGATCGACATGGGTTGGACGATCTACCGGGCGAACAAGTCGCAGCCATGGCCGGGCACCGCCTCGCTGGAGGTGTCGCTGCTCTGGGTAGGGCACGCCGGCAGCGGCGAGGAGCGCATCCTCGACGGCCGCAAGGTGCGGGGCATCACTCCGTCGCTCGACGCCGAGTCTCGAGTGACCGGCAACCCACACCGCCTCGCCGCCAACGCCGGCCAGTCGTTCATCGGCTCGTACGTCCTCGGCACCGGCTTCCTGCTGGAGCCGGAGCAGGCGCAGGCGTTGATCGCCAAGGACCCGCGCAACAAGGACGTGCTCTTCCCTTACCTCAACGGGGAAGACTTGAACACCAGCCCGGACTGCTCGGCCACCCGCTGGGTCATCAACTTCCACGACTGGCCCATCGAACGCGCCCAGCATTACCCAGACTGCTTCGCCATCGTCGAACGTTACGTGAAACCTCAACGGCTCGAAACCAATCAACTTGACTACCAGAGATACTGGTGGCGCTTTGCTCGCCTTGGGTTGGCTCGAATAGAAGCAATCAAGAGCCTCGACCGGGTTCTCGTTATAACAAGGGTAAGTAGTACTGGTATTGCTGTGCGTGTACCGACGAGGCAGGTTCTAAATGAAAGACTTGTTGTCTTTGCAACCAAGAATAGTGACGTCCTTGCCCTGTTGAATTCTGGCATTCACGTCCAGTGGGCGTGGAGATATTCGTCCACACTGAAAACGGATCTTATGTACGTGCCTTCTGACTCGTTTGAGACGTTTCCGCAGCCAGATTTGACGGACCGGATGGATCGAGTGGGCGAGGAGTTGGACTCGTACCGGCGGTCGGTGATGTTGGGTCGGGAGTTGGGGCTGACGAAGCTTTACAACCTGGTCCACGATCAAGGGGTGACAAGCGCGGACATCCGGCGGCTGCGGGAAATCCACGTCGAGATCGACGAGGCGGTTGCCGAGGCGTACGGCTGGTCGGACCTGCGGCTCAACCACGGCTTCCACGAGACCCGGCAGGGCATCCGCTTCACGATCGACTCGGCGGTGCAGGTCGAGATCCTTGATCGCCTGCTGGAGCTCAACCACAAGCGCTACGCCGAAGAAATAACCAAGGGCCTGCAGTCCAGCTCACGCCGCACACCACGCAAGTCAACCAAGTCGGTCCCGCGACCCCGAAAGCCAGCGGAATCCGAGTCGCTTCCCCCTGCCTTCGATGACGCCCTTTTCCCCCGCCCCGATGCCCTCTTCTGAGAACGATTCCGTCCCGGCGCTAGCTTGCGTCCGGCATCAGCGGGATGGTGACTGATGGTTCGCCAGTGGCGATGAAATCGGCCAGCCACTGGCGGACCTTACTCAGCGGGATTTCGGCGCTGGCGGGGACGATGTGCTCGTTTCCCATGTAGTCGTAGGTGGCATCGCCGCTGCGGCTGGTGTCTCCTACTGAGTAGAAGCCGCCGCTGCGGTCAGTGTATGAGATGAATCCTCGGTCGTGGCTGATCCCGGCTTCGATTATAGGCAAGCCAGATGCCCCTAGAATGTTCGCCTGAACAACGGAGGGGACTTTCCGACCTGCTGTGACGGTCAGCACGTGTTCGATCAGCTTGTCAAGGTCGGCCAGGTTGTTCACGATGATCACCGGATCGCCGGGACCGAAGCCGTTTTCCGGGACCTGGTCGAACCAAAATTCTAGCGCCACCATGGGCTGGCACCCCTGTATGGATCTTGCGAAGTCCGCAGCCTGCACGGTGATGGAGTCAGCCATCCCCGGCCTCCGTCTGGTGTGGCTGAAGGCTTGCAATATGAGCGGCGTTACATGTGGTGACACCGTACGTAAAGCCGTTGATCCACGTGTTTTGATGTTATCCTATGGCATATCCGCGGAGGAGTCTGGATACGCGAAAATAGTGGATCACCTCGGTGTGAAGATTGAGGTAGAAGATGCATGGAATTCTCGGCGGTGACCCAGGTGAGCTGTTGACGCTTGACGACTACTGGTCCGATTTCTACGAGCACTTCTGGCGGATCGAGTCGACCGGGTTCTGGAAGCTGGAGCGGCAGCAGTTCTTCAAGGAGCCCGGCAACAAGAGCTGGGAGGCTTTCGTCGACGGCCGGTGGGAGGAGTCCCTTCGGCTGATCGACGAGCAGCGCGAGGACTTCGCCGACTACTACGGCCGGATCGCCCGTCAGGGCTTCATCAACCGGCGGGTACGGGTCGTCGAGAAGCCGATCATCCCGTACCTGCAATGGGAGGTGCACCTGCTCCGCCTCCGCCACGAGTACGGCGGCCAGACCAGCGTCGTCGGTCCGGAGCGGGTCGCTCCGTACGAGGTGCAAGGTACGCCGCTGCCGGAGATCTACACGCTCGGTCTCGACGTGATGTACGAGGCGGTCTACGACGACACCGGCGTACTCGCCGCCGCCCGTCGCTACACCGACCCCGACCTGATCGCCCGCTGTCAGCAACTTATCGAAGGGCTCTACCACCAGGGCGAACCGCTGGACACGTTCTTCGATCGTGAGGTTGCTGCTCTGGATCCGCCTACCGGAACGGCAGGGCGACCGGGGTGAAGTAGTCCGGATCGAGCGGGCAGTGACGCCGTGAGCAGAGAGCCAAACTCTGCTGATGATCGGATGCGCTCCATCTGCGCAACACGCCGGGCGCGGAGCAGATGGACCGCATCCGATCAGGGAGTTACCGGTGCTTGAGGCCGGTGACGAAGCTGGTCCAGGTGGTGGCGTCGAACGCGAGGGTGGGGCCGGTGCGGTCCTTGGTGTCGCGTACGTCCACCTGGCCGCCAGCGAAGCGGACCTCGACGCAGTTGGCGTTGCTTGAGCTGCGTGAAGACTTGAACCAGTCCCGGTCCGGGGGGCCGACCTGCGGGGTCATCTCATCTCCCTGGCGATCTCGCGGATCAGAGCAAGCGAGTCCTGCGAGCTTAACGCGCGCTCACGGGTCTCCGCGAAGGTCACCACATAGTCAGTTACCTGCGTCGACTGGTCGACGATGTCGATGAAGGTCAGGATCTCCTGCCAGACCAGGTCGGTAAGCCGAGGCGAGGCGAAGGACAGGATCTCGTACGGGCCGCCGAACGCGGGATGTGCGCCGGCGCTGAACGGCATCACCCGGATCTCGATCTGCTCCGGGCGCTCGGTGACCAGGGTGGCGAGGTGGTCGAGCTGGGCTCGCATCACTGCCGGGCCGCCGACCTGCTGACGCAGCGCGCCTTCGCTGATCACGGTGTTGATCCGGATCGGGTCGCTGCCGTCGAGCCGAACCTGGCGAGCCATTCGGACGTCGACTCGCCGTTCCACCTCGGTCAGACGGATCGTGGTGGAGCCGCCACGGATGACGGCGCGGGCGTACTCCTCGGTCTGCAACAGGCCGTGGATGGCCTCGGAATGGAAGCTGCGGATCTGCGATGCGCCGGCCTCGTAGCCGAGGAAGCGCAGGAACTCGTTCGGGAAGAGCTTGGCGTAGTCCTGCCACCAGCCGCGACGCGCGGCGCCCACTCGCAGCTCCTCCAACTCGGCGGCGTCGTCCGGCTCAAGCTCGTAGATGTCGACGAGCTGCGCCAGCCGCTTCGCGGGCAACTTGACCCGGCCGGCTTCCACGCCGGACACGTACGCCTGAATGATGCCGGCGGCCTTGCCCGCCGCAGCGGCGGTCATGCCGATCTCCTCGCGACGCTGCCGTAACCGTAGGCCCAGCTCCCACGCCTGCACGACCGGCGAGCCCTCGGTCAACGGATCGGCCTTGCGCTCCCGGACGGTTCCCTTGGGTGGCACGGGTGTCAGCTCCTCTGCCATCAGCCAATGTGGTCTCGTTCTGAAGTAAACACCCTCAGGTACTTGATATCAAGCTACCTGGCCTTCATCCTTGAGGAAATCCGAGTAGGACCGATGCCAGGAGGTTCCCGTGTACCGATTCGGAAAGTTGATCTACCAGCAGGAGGAAGGGGAGCGGTACGGGTTCTCGCTGTGCCGCATCGACAACGCCGGCACCCGTGACCAGACGTACGACCTGCTCGGAGTCATCCGGGTCGCCGTCGACCCGCGCCAGCCGGAGAAGCTGGGGGAGAACCTGCGCGGCTGGGCGGTCGCGACCCTGACCGCCGGCGGCCACGGGTTCGGCTGCTACCACGCCGCCTTCAGCACCCTCGACGAAGACGACCAACCCGAGAGCGACCTCGGCAACCTCGACATCAACTGGTCCGGCTCGGAAGTCCTCGTACCCGCCGCCGAATAGCCGTGTACGCCGAAGTGGCGGCGGCCCGGCTGCTCCGCGTACCGCCATCGACCTTGCGCCGCCGGCTGGCCATCCCCAACGGCCACCCCCCCCGGTCCGACCCGTCCAACAGCCGGACCAGCGCGCCCAGCCGGCGGGTGCTCGACTGGGCCGAGTCCATCGAAAGTGGGAGGTTCGATGCCCGACCGGGCGCTGCGTCAGCCCGAGGCACTGTTTCCGGCCACGACCGGCTCCGGTGATGAGCTGGTCGCCGCCACTGCCGACGAGATCGCCGGATGGCGGGCGGACGGGATCGGCGTACACGCCTTCTCCGACGACAGCTACCCCGCCCAGCTGCGCGGCATCAAGGAGGCACCTCCGCTGCTGTTCACCCGTGGCAGGCTGCGTGCCAACGACCGGGCCATCGCCGTCATCGGCAGCCGCAAGGGGTCCGAGCGCGGACTGGCCATCGCCCGATCGGTAGCCGCGTCGCTGGTCAACCGGGGAGTGACGGTCGCCAGCGGGCTGGCTCACGGCATCGACACCGCTGCGCACACCGCAGCCCTCGCCGCTGGTTGCCGGACCGTCGCGGTCATCGGCACCGGCATCCGCAACTACTATCCGTCGGCCAACCGGCGGCTGCAGGACCACATCGCCGACGTCGGCCTGGTGGTCAGCCAGTTCCGGCCCGACGCCGGCCCTACCCGGCAGAGCTTCCCGATGCGTAACGCGGTGATGAGCGGGTACGCGGCAGCGACCCTCATCGTCGAAGCCGGCGAGACCAGTGGCACCCGGATTTAGGCTCGTCTTGCGCTCGGGCACGGCCGGCCGGTGATCCTGACCAGCCATGCCCTGCAGAGTCAGTGGGCGCAAGCCTTCGCCACCATGCCGAGTGTCCACGTCGTACGCGGCACGGCGGAGCTGATCGAAGCCGTCGATGGCATCATCAGCCGACTGCCCTCCGAGACCGGCCTGTAGAACCTCCCTGACCTCGCCCTCCGCTGAACAGCGACTGCACACCGTACGGCAGTACGTCGAAGTCCAGCGCAACTACCTGCGCAACCTGTTGCCCGTACAACCCGGGTGTCGGCGATCAACCGGGCGGTCTACCCTTCCGTCTGCGTCGGCCAAGGAACCCCGGCATTGTGATTGGGTTTCGCATGTTAACAGTTCAGTTGTTTGAAGCGAAAGCTATTTGCACCTTCGGGACGAAGCTTTCACTAAGCCCTCCTCGTACATTTCCTGTTGTGGAGTCAATCCGGGCGTCTAAGTCTCCGAGTGACGCATTGAGCGGAAACTGAATACCGCTACTCGATAGTACCTTCGGAGAACCTTCCGGTTCGTTCGGGGAGTAGTAATTGTAAAGTGCAATTGCTATCGAAATGTTTCCCGGGCCAGTCCATTGCCTACTTCCTGGGCATTTATAACCTGTTGTGCTCGTGTATCCTAGGATTTGCCCACTGCCTCCGGCAATTGTCTCCGCGGTCCAGCTGAGATCCCAGGTGAACCCCGCAGGTGATTCATCCTTGAAGGTGAAACCGACGGTTACTACGGCGGTGCTGCTCTCGTTGAGGCCGGGGAGGCATTCCTTCAGCCTGGCGGCTGGTGCAAATCTTCCTAAGGGAGTCGGTTCCGACGCCACCAGAGTTACCCTTCCTTTGTATCCTTCGGAGGTTGCTAGTGAGAAAGTGACTGACCCTCGGACGGCCGGACTCCCGGTAGACGACGATGCCGACGGAGTCTGTGTGGGCGTGAAGTCGGGTAATTGGACTGTGGGCTCTCCGGATGGTGGATAAGGGGGTATTGCGGGAGTGCTTTCCTTTGCTGCAGGTGTGGAACATCCGGCAATAAAGGCCATTAGGAGCATTAGAAATGCTGTTGCGCGTTTGTGCATGGGTACTCCTGTTCTTAGTACTGCTGGCGTGAAACAACGACTCCAAGCTGGATGTTCAGTTGCTGGCCGCATTGGTCATCCACGTTTAGCCGCAAGAACGGGCTTCCGGCTCCCGATACTCCTTGATCTACCGCGATGCTGTGTACGGCTTGATCGCGTTCCGACGCAGGCGCGCGAAGGTAGTCGCCGCATAGAGTGTCTGCGGTAATTCCTGATTCTCCGCCATTTTCGATTGATTGAATTAGGTTGTTGGCAACGACTGCGCCGCCACCGAGTAGTGCGACTATTCCTAGGGCGACGACTGCGATCGTAATGCCGCCAAAGTTGGTGCTTTTTGTAGTCTTTTTGCTGGAATCAATGACGTCCCTACCTGCCGCGATATTTGACCCACGCCCCCCCGTCGCCGTCTGTTGTATGGATATTCCCGTCGATGGCGTGACCCTTCCTATGTCCGATAGGAGGTCTCGTAGATCATCCATTAGGTTTGGATTATTGATTAGTAAATTCTCGATTCGCACTTCCCAGCGGCCAGAGGCGGTTCCTGGGTCGAGTTGCAGTTTTTGCAGTGCGAGTCGATCGGACTCGAGGGCGGTCGACAGGTTGTCTGCACCGCCTCGCTTGAATATTCGAATGAGTCGGGGGCGAAGGCTGTTCCACGCATCTGATGTCATCGCTTGGATGATCGCCTTGCCGGCCTCGGTGGCAACGGCGCCGATCTCAGCATCCATTATTGGTGCCCTTCTGATGGCGAGGAGTCCTCGACATCCTGCCTTAGGTGAAGATCATTTGATTGCCGTGGAAGTAGGCGGGTCGGCTGGATATTACAGTCGGAACGGCGGAGGGAAATGATCAAGTTGACCTGCTAGCGATTTTTGTGAATCAATCTCATGTAGTTGGATCTTGGTGAATGCCCTGCTTGCGGTACCTGTTGCGGAGATAGTGAATCAGTGTCTGTCTATGATGTGTGGATGAAGGTGATCTTCGCGCTCGGGAGAACAGCGTTTCGTGCGGCCGTGCGTCTACTCGCTGCTGTCAGTCGCCTTGACTGGCTGGCCTGGGAGGTCGAGCGGGTCAGAGTGCGGCCGATCGCATGAGGACGGTGTCGGGGGAAGCCGTTACGGTGGCGGGCATGGGTGAGGCGGGCGTACTCGGCAGACCAGACGCGGGTGTGATCCGCGACGAACTGCAGGCGCTGGTCCTGGCCGACCTGCTCGGGCCGCTCGACGGGCCGGACGAGGAGTTCGGCACCCAGGAGAGCCCGCTCGACCGCTACCTGCTCGGCCGGCTCGCCCCCAACGGCCAGGCCGTCGAGCCCGACACCCAGGACGAGCTCTCCGACGCGAGCGCGCCGGACTTCATGGAGGGCGAGCCGGAGCCGAGCGCGCCCAACGTGCCCAGCCTCGCCCCGTCCGCGCTCGGCTTCACCGCCACCGTGGACGGTGCCGCCGCCGCGTTGCGGGTCACCGCCGGCTGGGGCCGCTACGACCGGGTCGCCTCGCAGCGCGAGGAGCACGCCGGCCGGCGGGTCTGGCAGCGCCAGAGCCACGGCGGCACCATCACCGTCGTACTCGCCGAAGGCCCGCTGCCGCCGCAGGCCCTCGACCCGGACCAACCCGACATCGTCGTACGCGGTCGGGCCCGCCGCCGCGACGGCCGCTGGCTGATCTCCCTCTTCCTGGAAAACCGGCAGCGGCCCGGCGCGCGGCGCGACGCCAGCTCCTGGATCTTCCAGGTGGAGCTGTCCGCCACCGGTGACGGCGACCAGCCGGTGTTCTGGCCTCGACCCGAGCAGATTACCGGCGGCGATGCCTCCGACCAGGCCGAACGCCGCCGGCTGGCAATGGCCTACCGCTTCCACCCCGAGTACGCCGTCGGCCACGGCACCGCCGTGCGGGCCGACCCGGCCGTCGGTGACCACGCGCTGCGCGCCCACCGGATCCGCACCTGCCCGGTGCCCGTACACGAACTGCCGTTCACCGACGTGCCGACCGCCGACACCGATCCTGACCTGCCGGAGCTGGCCGCCGTCGAGCTCGACATGAAACGCCTCGCCGGGCTGGCCGCGACCCCGGCCGTGACTCCGGCGGCCGGTCCGACCAAGGTAGTGACAGCCGGTCCGGCCGGTGATCCGCTGCTGGCGGCGCTGACCCCGCTGGTCGACGGCTACCGGGCGTGGATCGCCGGCAACGAAGCCGCCGCCGACCAACCGCACCGCCGGCTCGCCGAGCACCGCCGCCAAGTCATCGAGGCGCTGAGCGACGCCCGCCGGGCCGCCGACCGGATCGCCGCCGGCATCGGCCTGCTCGCCACCGACCCGGCCGCCCGCCGTGCCTTCGGCTTCGCCAACCAGGCGATGTACCTGCAACGGGTGCACACCAACGTTGCCGCCGCCCGGCGCGAGCACCCCGGCCTCGGACTCGGGCGGGCGACCGACGCCGCCGACCAGCCCGACAACCACCGCTGGCGGCCGTTCCAGCTCGCCTTCCTGCTGATCAACCTGCCGGCATTGGCCGACCCCCGGCACGCCGAACGCACAGAGGATCTACAGCGAGCCGTCGCCGACCTGCTGTGGTTCCCCACCGGTGGCGGCAAGACCGAGGCGTACCTCGGGTTGACCGCCTTCACCATCGCGATCCGCCGGCTGCAACCCGCCTACGGCGGACTGGTCGCCGCCGACGGCCTCGCCGTGCTGATGCGCTACACGCTGCGGCTGCTCACCATCCAACAGTTCGAGCGGGCCGCCACCCTGATCTGCGCCGCCGAAACCCTGCGCCGTGCCGACGAAACCACCTGGGGTGACACGCCGATCCGGATCGGACTGTGGGTCGGCGGCAAGGTCACCCCCAACTACACCGACCAGGCTCGGCAGTGGCTGCAGCAGCAGCGCGGCGGTCGCGGTGCCGCCACCCGGGGCCACGGATCGCCGCACCAGCTGACCAGCTGCCCGTGGTGCGGCAGCCGGATCGAACCCGGCCGGGACATCATGATCGACCCGACGTACCGCCGGACGCTGGTGCGCTGCCCCGACATCGAATGTCCGTTCGGTGAGCTCGCCGGCTTCGGTCGGCCTGACGACCAGCGTGGGCTCCCGGTGCTCGTGGTCGACGAAGAGATCTACCGGCACCCGCCGGCCCTGCTGATCGCCACCGTCGACAAGTTCGCCCAACTCGCCTGGAAGGGCGAGACCGCAGCGTTGTTCGGGCAGGTCAGCCGGCGCTGTGAACGGCACGGCTACGTCACCGAAGACCTGGAGCGCACCGACTGGGAAGCGACGTACCACCGGGCCACCGGCAACGCCGGCCCGGCCCGCATCGTCGACTGTCCCCGACTGCGACCCCCCGACCTGATCATCCAGGACGAGCTGCACCTGATCTCCGGGCCGCTCGGCTCCCTCGTCGGCCTCTACGAGACCGCCGTCGACCGGCTCGCCACCTGGCAGCCGATGACCGGCCACTCGACCCGGCCCAAGGTGATCGCCTCCACCGCGACGGTCCGCCGAGCCCACCAGCAGATCGGCGCGCTGTTCCACCGCAGCACCCACGTGTTCCCGCCGCCCGGCCTCGACGCCGCCGACAGCTTCTTCGCCCGCCAGCGTCACCCCGACCAGCGTCCCGGCCGGCGCTACATCGGCATCTGCGCCCACGGCACCCGGATCAAGTCGGCCCTGATCCGGGTGTACGTGTCGGTCCTCGGTGCCGCCCAGAAGCTGCACGAACGCTACGGCCGCAACGACGTCACCGACCCGTACATGACCCTGGTCGGCTACTTCAACAGCCTGCGCGACCTCGGCGGCATGCGACGCCTCGTCGAAGACGACGTCTCCACCCGACTCGCCCGCGCCGACGAACGCGGCCTGGCCCGCCGCTACGACCCGCTGCTGGAGGAACTGACCTCCCGGATGTCCTCCGACGCGATCCGGCCACTGCTGGACCGGCTCGCCGTCCGGTTCACCGGCGGGCGCGGCAAAGCCGGCCCGAGACCGATCGACGTGCTCCTCGCCACCAGCATGATCTCCGTCGGGGTCGACGTCTCCCGGCTCGGCGTGATGGTCGTCGCCAACCAGCCCAAGTCGGCCGCCGAGTACATCCAGGCCACCAGCCGGGTCGGTCGCGCCGCCCCCGGCATCGTCTTCACCGTCTACAACTGGGCCCGCCCCCGCGACCTGTCACACTACGAACGCTTCGACCACTTCCACGCCACCGTCTACCGGCAGGTCGAAGCGCTGTCGGTCACCCCGTTCGCCGAACGGGCCATCGACCGCGGCCTGACCGGGGTGCTGGTCGCCCTGATCCGCAACCTGGAACACACCTACAACGGCAACCTGAGCGCCCAGCACTTCGACCGCTACGGCCCCCTCGCCGACCACGTGGTGCGTTTCCTCGCCCGGCGCAGCGACGTCGCCGCCGACAACGCCGTACGGCTACGCGTCGAGGACGAGCTGGAAGCGCGGCTCGACGCGTGGGCGCGGGAACGGGCCATGCCCGCCCGGCGGCTCGCGTACGACAAACCACGCCGCAGCGACGACACCGCCGGGCTGCTGCACCGCCCCGAGGAGGGCCGCTGGCGGCAGACCACCTGCCCCACCTCGCTGCGCGACGTCGAACCCGGCGTACAGCTGCAGCTGCAGCTCGCCGGGGCAGCCATGGCGGAACCACCGCCACCGTTCGTGCCCCGCGTCGATCCGGCGACCGGCACCGGGGCCGCCGCCGGTGGGGCCGCTGGCGGAGCCGACGGGCCGGAGGCGCTGGCGTGAGCGAACCACAGCTACGGCAACTGCGGGTCGGCGCGCTGCGCCCCAACCAGCTGCTGCACACCTACGGCATCGGCTCCGTCGCCGACCTGCCCAGCCTGTCGGTGATGCCGCTCGGCCTCGACCACTGGGAGCTGGCCCGCGCCACCGTCATCACCGAAGACCGGCTGCTCGCCGCCATGCGCGCCAAACTCGGTCACCAGGTGCAGGCGCTGCGGCTGCCGCCGCACCTGCCGGAAACCTCCGACCCGTACGCCGAATGGGCCCGCATCGGGGTGCCGGTCGCGTTGTTTCCCGCCTGGTTGCGTTGCTCCGACACCCGGTGCAACCAACTCGCCCCAGTCGAGTCGGGTCTGTTCGAGCTGGTCTCGGCGCCGACGCCGGACAAGGTCCGCTACGTGCACACCTGCCGGGGCAACGGCGGCGGCCGACCCACCGCCGTACCGGCCCGGTTCGTGCTGGCCTGCGGCAACGGCCACCTCGACGACTTTCCCTGGTCGTACTTCGTGCACCGGGGCAGCGACCCCGGGGCCGGGCACCCGCTGCAACTGTCCGAACGCGGCAGCACCGGCGAGACCACCAACATCTTCGTCACCTGCGGCCAGTGCGCGGCGGCGCGGCCCATCTCGGACGCGATCGGGGCGCTCGCCGACCGCAACCTGCCCGCCTGCCGGGGCCGCCACCCGCACCTGGGCAGCTACGAACCGTGCGACGCGCCGCCGCGCACCCTGGCGCTCGGCGCCACCAACAGCTGGTTCGCCATGCAGGCGGCGGTGTTCAGCGTGCCGAAGGCTGAACACCCGGTGGACCACCTGGTCGCCGAATTCTGGCCGACGCTGAGCGTGCTCGCCCCGCTGCCAGCGGAGACCGGCACGATGATCCTGCCCACCCAGACCTGCTGGTCCGAGCTGCAACCGCACGGAGTGGACAAGGTGTGGGCGGCGATCCAGCGGCGGCACGAAGCCGGCGACACCCCCGGCGGCGGTGACTGGGACAATCTCGACCTGCACCTGCCCGAGTGGCGCGCGTTCACCGCCAGCGTCGGCGCGGCACTGCCGGACTTCACCACCCGGCCGGAGCCGGTCCCGGCCGGGCACCGGGACTGGCTGAGCCAGGTGGTGCTGGTGCCCCGGCTGCGTCGGGTCGCCGCACTGTACGGCTTCACCCGCATCGACGCCCCCGAACGGGACGTGCTCGACACCCCCGACCAGTGCCGCGCACCGCTGTCCGCCGAGCCGCCCACCTGGGTGCCGTGCGCCGAAACCCGCGGTGAAGGCATCTTCCTGCGGTTCGCCGAGGAACGCATTGTCGCCTGGGAGCACGACCCCGCGGTCAAAGCCCGCGAACACCTGCTGATCCGGGCCCACGACAAATGGCGGGCGCAGCGCCAACTACCCCCCGGAGGCTGGCCCGGCCTGCGCTACCTGCTGCTGCACACCCTCGCGCACACCCTGATCCGGGAGCTGGCGCTGGAATGCGGCTACAGCGCCTCCGGCATCGGCGAGCGGGTGTACGCGCGTGCCGGCGACTCGCCGATGGCCGGGGTGCTGCTCTACACCGCCGCCCCGGACAGTGAAGGCACCCTCGGTGGCCTGGTCACCCTCGGCCGGGCCGACCGGCTCGGCCCACTCATCGACCGCGCGTTGCACGGTGCCCGGCTGTGCAGCTCCGACCCGCTCTGTGCCGAACACGACCCGACGGTGCACGGCCGGCTCGCCGGCGCGGCCTGCCACGCCTGCCTGTACGCCGCCGAAACCTCCTGCGAAGGCGGCAACCACTACCTGGACCGGTCGTTGCTGGTCGACACCCTCGCCGACAACGAGTGCGGCTTCTTCAGGTGACCGGCTGCCAGCGGTGAACCCGTCCGAGGCCACCGCCGGACTTCCTTCCGAGGTGCTGGCCGAAACCGTCGCCGAGTTGGCCGCCGAGCTGCCGGCCGGGCACGTCGCCGCCTGGGCCGGCGTACTGGCCTCGGTCCAGCGGTCGGAGGCCACGGTGGAGGCCGCGCTGATCGACGCCCGCCCCGGGTACGCGGTCGCCGCCCACGCCCGGCGGCTGGTCGCCGTCTGGCGAAGTCACGCCCCCGACCTGCCCGGTGCGGCCGTCGCGCTCGCTCTGCGCAGCGCCGCCCACCTGCAGCGACGGGCCGAAGTACGGCGTACCGAGCTGGTGGTCAGCGGGCCGAGCAGCCCGGCCGTCGCGGTCCGGCTGACCCGGTCGGTGGTGGTCGAGTTGATCCGGCAGGCCCGCCGATCACTGCTGATGGTCAGCTTCGCCGCGTACGGCGTCGCCGAGGTCGTCGCCGAGGTGTCCGCCGCCGCCGACCGCGGCGTCCGGGTCGACCTGGTGTTGGAGAGCGGCACCGCCGACGGTGGACCGCTGCGCGGGGTGACCGGAGCGGACGTCTTCGCCGGCCTCGGCGACCGGGTCACCTGCTGGCACTGGCCGGCGGCGCGGCGACAGCCCGGCCGGTCGCTTCCGGCCCTGCACGCCAAGGTGATCGCCGCCGACACCGACGCCGCCCTGGTCAGCAGCGCCAACCTGACCGACCGGGCGCTGTCGGACAACCTGGAAGTCGGGGTGGTGGTGCGGGACCCGGACGCGGTACGGCGACTCGTCGACCACTTCGCCGCGCTGATGGAACCGCGCACCGGAGTCCTGCGGCGACTCTGACCGGTAGGTCGCGGCCTCACAAGGCACCCCGGGGAGGGGGGGGGGGGGGGGGGGGGGGGGGGGGGGGGGGGGGGGGGGGGGGGGGGGGGGGGGGGGGGGGGGGGGGGGGGTGGGAAAAGAGGGGAGAACAGGGGAGGGGGTTTGGGGGGAGGTTCGGAGGGGGGGGTCTTGCCCAAAAAGGCCCCCCTGTTTTGTTTTCCCCCCACCCACCCCCCCCGTCCCGGAAGGCGGGGCAGGGATCAGC
>NZ_JBSWXD010000133.1:0-19599 GCF_056160425.1 Micromonospora sp. ABR4_055 | reverse complement strand
CACCCTCCCGATCCCGCACTTGTCCCAAACCCCTCCTCCCCCCCCTCCCCCCTCCCCCCCCCCCCCCCCCCCCCCCCCCCCCCCCCCCCCCCCCCCCCCCCCCCCCCCCCCCCCCCCCCCCCCCCCGCCGCCGGAGAAACACCAGCTCACCACGCTTACGCGAGAGGGTGAAGCGATGTCGTCGATCGGCTTCGGGATCGCCATGACGAGCTCCGCCATGATCGGATTTCTCGCCGGTCTGCTGAGCTTCAAGGTGAAGAGTCGCTGGTGTCCGGACTGTGGAGCGATGACCTACCCGCAGCCGCCACCCCCGCCGACGTAAACCCCAACGCCGCAGCACCGCCGACCTGTGTGCAATTTCCACGGCAGCCAGTGACCGCAGAGGTTTAATCCCCAGACGACTTTCTCAGACGGCGATACTGACGCGAGGAGAATCATGGCGTACCGAAATGACAAGCCCGACCGGTTCACCCGCCGGCCGCAACCGTCGGAACAGATCAACCGACGGCCCACAGCGGGACGCCCGCCGCTGCCGAGCCGGGTGCCCGGCGAGACCGACATCGACTCCGACCCGCGCTTCAACCTGGTCGGGGCGGGCGGCGTCGCCCCGGCACCCCGCGACGGCGGACACGACCGGATCGACAGCGGGCCCGACCAGGTCAACGACGGACCCGGTCACGCCGCTGACGACGGCGGTCAGCCGCCCGACGGCGACCTGGCGCTGGTCGCGAAGATCGCCAAGCGGATGGCCGAGCGGCACATGCCGGACCGGACCGGCGGCTGCCGGCACTGTGGAGGCACGTACTGCGAACTGTTCCTGGAGGCGCTCGCGGTGCTGGACCGGCGCGACCCGGCCGCCGCCCGACGGATCCGCGCCGTCCTGCAGTACGCCGGCCTCACCCCACCAGCCCCACCCCCGCCACAGTGGCGGTAACGCGCCGATTCCGCCGAAGACGACGTGCGGCCCGCCGGTCCGTCAGGAAGTGAGCAGGAGTGCACACCGGCACAAGTTGAAAGGGTGAGCGGATTGGGACAGCCAGAAAGACCGCGATCGAGTCAGGCTTGGTTGTGGGCGATCGTCGCAGCCTCAGCAGCGGTGATTGTCGCGCTGGGCACATTGTCGCTATGGCTCGTGGTGGCGACGGGCCGGAACGCCAGTCCGAGCCAGACTGCCGGTGAGCCCACTGGTGCCCCGGGCGGCGGGACGTTGTCCCAGGCTACTCCGGCGGTGACGACGCCTCCGGCTGCCGCACCGACCAGCGCCTCGGCCACCGAGGCACCGATGGACGATCCGCAGTTTCCCTGCGTCGACGAAACCCAGTACTTCTACTGCGACACGATCCCCGTCATCCAGTACTACGGCCGCAATCTCGACGAGATCCCACCGCAGGACCGCTTCCGTGGGAACGACATCTACTTCAGTCGCAACGGGCTCAGCGCTGGTAAGAACGCCAAGATCGGCAGGTGGACCTCGCCCGATCTGGCCACCAGGGATAGTTGCCGCGAACTGCTGAACGGCATGGATCCGGCGAAGACGACGATCCTGCTCGACCCCAGCATCGAGGACAGGTTCTGTGTCGAGACCACCGGAGGTAGCGGGACCACTAGCCGGTATGCCTTCGGAAAAGTTGAGCATGTCCAGGCAGACCGGTTCATCGTCCAGATCATCGTCTGGGACAACCCGTGACCCGTAGGCGCAGCGGGGACCCTGGAACCCTTCGCCACCTGCTGGTCTCGTCCGTCTCGGCCTAGACCCCGCGCACATCGGCCGAATCTTCGCCGTTACCGCGAGCATGCTCAACGTCGGCCCGCATCGTAGCTATGAGCGCAGGCACCACGGTGCCGGTGACCTCGCCGAAGCCGATCGTCGTGCCGGCCGGGCCGGGGGCAGTGGCCGAGATGACGACGGTGTCGCCGTCTTCGAGGAAGGTGCGCTCGGACCCGTCGTCCAGCTTGACCGGCTCGGTGCCGCCCCAGGTCAGCTCCAGGAACGAGCCGACCTGGTCACGCCGGGCCCCGGAGACGGTGCCGGAGGCGTAGAGGTCGCCGGTGCGCAGCGACGCGCCGTTGACGGTCAGGTGCGCCAACTGCTGCGCCGGGGTCCAGTACATGCCGGCGAACGGCGGCTCGCTGACCCGGGTGCCGTTCCACTCGACGACGATCGACAGGTCCAGGCCGCGCCGTGACGCCTCAGCGAGGTACGGCAACACCGGTGGGTCCTGCGCCGGGGCCGGCACCCAGGCGTGGTCGAGGGCTTCCAGCGGCACCACCCACGGGCCGACCGAGGTGGCGAACGACTTGCCCAGGAACGGGCCGAGCGGCTGGTACTCCCAGGCCTGGATGTCGCGGGCCGACCAGTCGTTGACCAGGGTCACGCCGAACACGTGGTCAGCGAACCGGTCGGTCGGCACCGGGTCGCCGAGCGCGGTCGGCACCCCGACGACGAAGCCGACCTCGGCTTCGATGTCGAGCCGGCGGGACGGGCCGAAGACCGGACCGTCGGTGCTGCGCCGCTGCCCGCTGGGGCGCACGATCGGCGTACCGGAGACGACGACGGTGCCGGCCCGGCCGTGGTAGCCGATCGGCAGGTGCCGCCAGTTGGGGGTGAGCAGCGGCTGCCCGGGGCGGAAGATCTGCCCGACGTTGCTGGCGTGCTGCTCCGACGAGTAGAAGTCGACGTAGTCGCCGACCGCGAACGGCAGCACCAGATCCACCTCGGACAGCGGGACCAGCAGCGGCTCGACGGCTGCCCGGTGCTCGGGCTCGGTGAGCAGTTCGACGATCCGCCGCCGCACGGTCGTCCACTGTGCCCGACCGAGGGCCAGGTAGGCGTTGAGGGTCGGCTCGCACAGCGCGCCGCCGGCGAGGATCAGGTCGGCGTCCTCCGCGCCGCGCAGGTCGAGCACGAAATCGGCGATCCGTACGCCGAGCCGCCGCTCACCACCACCGCGGCGGAAGGCACCGTACGGCAGGGTCTGCACCCCGTACGGTGAGCCGTCGGCACCGGGCACCCAGCAGGTCGTCACGCGAATCCTCCGTTGATCAGCCCCAGCCGGACCAGGTCGGTCAGCGGGTCGGTGATGCTGCACGACCCGAAACCTACCCAGAGCGGCCGGTCGGCACCGCCGCGCGTACGGGCCGGCTCGATCAGCCGGGCGGCGTCGGTGGTGGCGAGCAGTTCGGCGACCTCGGCGACCTCCGCGCCCTCGGCGGCGGTGATCGTGGCGGCGAGCACGTTGAGGAAGCCGTGGTGGGTGAAGCCGGTCTCCGGGTCGGTGTCGCGGATGGCGTGGTGCAGGCCGGCGGTCAGTTTGAACGGCAGCGCCCGGTCCCGGCAGGCGCAGATGACGGCGGCCAGCTCGACCGGGGTGGGGAACAGTTCGGCGGCCAGCCCGCCGGTGCGGAACTTGGCGGCGACGTCGACGCCGCCGGCCCGCGCCTCGGCGAGGCCGTCCAGGGCGGCGAGCAGCCCCCAGGTGAGCGGCACCTCCGCGTACCCGCTGATCTTGGGCCAGCCGGCCAGGGCGGTGAGCAGCGCGCGCAGGCCGGGTTGCGGGTCCTCGCCGCGTTTGGCGACGGCGACCTCGACCTGCCGGGGCCGGATC
Organism: Micromonospora sp. ABR4_055; assembly: GCF_056160425.1. Taxonomy (NCBI): domain Bacteria; kingdom Bacillati; phylum Actinomycetota; class Actinomycetes; order Micromonosporales; family Micromonosporaceae; genus Micromonospora; species Micromonospora sp. ABR4_055. The sequence continues at coordinate 15,994 of NZ_JBSWXD010000133.1, read as the reverse complement.
CGGTCGGTCGGCAGCGCCTCGACGGCGGCCGGCAGCGCGGCCACGCCGGTGTCGCCGATCAGGCCGATCTCCAGCTCGTCGCCCGGCCCGACCAGCCGCCGCGCCGCGCCGATCTCGGACGCGGGCAGCAGGAACGGGCCGACCAGGTCGGTGTACCAGGCGGTGCGGTGGCCGCGGTGCGCGGTGATCGCGTCGGGCAGGTCGGCGTTGCCCGGCGGGAAGACCGCGGCGTCGTCGACGAGGCCGGTGAAGATCCTGGGTACCTGCATTGACACGCCTTCGAACCTAGTGGATTCTACGATTAACGGACAACAGCGTCCGATTATCGGACGCTACCGGCCGGTCAACGGGGAGATACGGAGGGTAATCATGCCCTACTACCGCAGCGTTGGCGAGATCCCCCGCAAGCGCCACACCCAGTTCCGCCAACCCGACGGCATCCTGTACGCCGAGGAGCTGATGGGCCAGGAGGGCTTCTCCGCCGACTCGTCCCTGCTCTACCACCGGCACCTGCCGACCGCCATCGTCGCCGCCGAGTCGTACGACCCGCCGCCGACGAGCCGGCTGCCGAACCACCCGCTCACCCCACGCCACCTGCGTACCCACAAACTGGACACCGGGCACACCGACGCCGTCCTCGGCCGGCAACCGCTGCTCGCCAACGACGACGTGCGCATCTCGTACGTCGTCGCCGACCGGCCGTCCCCGCTGTACCGCAACGCCACCGGCGACGAGTGCCTGTACGTCGAGTCCGGTGCCGCCCGCGTCGAGTCCAGCTTCGGGGTGCTCGGCGTCACCTCCGGCGACTACGTGATCATCCCGACGTCGGTGGTGCACCGGATCGTGCCGGTCGACGACGTGCCGCTGCGGCTGCTCACCGTCGAAGCCACCGGCCACATCGGACCACCTAAGCGCTACCTGTCGGTGCGCGGCCAGTTCCTGGAGCACTCGCCGTACTGCGAACGGGACATCCGCGGGCCGGGCAAACCGCTGCTGGTCGACGGCACCGACGTCGAGGTCTACGTGCGGCACCGGCAGGGCTGGACCCGGCACGTGTACGCCCACCACCCGTTCGACGTGGTCGGCTGGGACGGACACCTCTACCCGTGGGCGTTCAGCATCCACGACTTCGAGCCGATCACCGGCCGGCTGCACCAGCCGCCGCCGGTGCACCAGACGTTCACCGGCCCCAACTTCGTGATCTGCTCGTTCGTGCCGCGCAAGGTCGACTACCACCCGCAGGCGATCCCGGTGCCGTACAACCACCACAACGTCGACTCCGACGAAATGCTGTTCTACACCGGCGGCAACTACGAGGCGCGGCGCGGCTCCGGCATCGAGCAGGGCTCGATCTCGCTGCACCCGGCCGGGTTCACCCACGGGCCGCAGCCGGGCGCGGTCGAACGGGCGCTCGGTGCCGAGCACTTCGACGAACTCGCCGTCATGGTCGACACCTTCCGGCCGCTGGACCTCTGCGACGCGGCACTGTCCGTTGAGGACACCGGGTACGCCTGGACCTGGGCCGGCAACGCCCGCTGACCGGCATACCGCCGACCCGACACGGCCTGTCCAGCCGCTGATCCGGCGCGCTACCGCTGGTCCGGTGGTCGGGCGGTGGCCGAACGCAGCACCATGAACTGGGCAACGGCGGCCGCGACGATCGCCGACACCAGCAGCCACGGGGTGGCGATCGCCGCGTAGCAGAAGATCAGCACCGGGGCGGCGGCGGCCGCGTACACCGCCGTCGCCAGCCGGCGGTCCGCCAGCTGCGACACCACCTCGGTGATCCGACCCGGCACCCGCCGGGCCAGCACCCAGACCAGCACGAATCCACCGAGCGCGGCGACCACCGCCCAGCCGCGCGACGCCGCGCTGCCGGCCAGGCAGGCCACCGTCACCGCCGCGATCATGCTGTAGCCGGCCCCGATCAGCACCAGCCGGCGCAGCTCCTCCTCGGGCGTCGGCGGCCCGTCCAGTCGGGGATCCATCGGCGCCGACCCGGGCGGTGCCGGTGCCCACCGGGATGGCCGGGACGGCGAGGGCTGCGGCGGCGGGGGCGGTGCCATCGCGGTGGCCCGTTCGGCGAGCACCGCCAGCTCGGCGGCGTACCGCCGCTGTTCCAGGTGGATCACCCCGACGTCGTGCTGCGCCTCACCGATCAGCGGGTCCAGCCGCAGCGCCTCCCCGTAGGCCCGGTGCGCCAGGTCGAACAGCTCCAGCCGGGCCCCGACCAGCCCCAGCACCAGATGTGCCTGGGCGTCCTGCGGGGCCAGCTCCACCCCGCGCCAGGCCGCGTTGAGCGCCGGCTGGCCGTTGCGCGAGCCGGCCAGGATCGCCGCCCCGCTGCGCTGGGCGTACGCGTCGTCCGGATACGTCGCCAGCAGGTCGGTGGCGAGCCGGGCGGCGTCGGCGTACCGCCGCAGATCGATCAGCGCCAGCCCGCGTACCACCAGCAGGGCGACCCGGTCCGGCGGACCGGACCGCGCGCGGGTCCCGGCATCGGCTGGCATGGCCGTCGCGGTCTCTGCCGGTGCGGCCGTCGCCGTGGCCTCGGCCGACCACGGGTTCGGCGGCTCGTCCGCCCACGCGTCGATCGCGGCGAGGGCCTGCTCCGGACGGTCGGCGGCGAGATGCACCCGGGCCAGCATGATCCGGGCGGCGACGCTGTCCGGGTCGAGGGCCACCGCGAAGCCGATCTCACCGGCGGCCTCGTCGTAGCGGCCCAGGTCAGCCAGCAGCCCGGCGCGCTGCAGGTAGCCGTCGACGTCGGTGGGCGGCTCGGGGGATGACTCGCTCGACACCTGTCGAGCCTATCCGGGCAGCCCGGACGGATAGACGAGCGCGACCGCCAGGCCGGCGAGGCCTTCGCCCCGGCCGGTCAGCCCGAGCCCGTCTGTGGTGGTGCCGGAAACGGTCACCGGGGCACCGGCGGCAGCACCGAGCACCTGCTGTGCCTCGGTCCGCCGGGGACCGATCTTCGGCCGTACACCGATCACCTGAATCGAGACGTTGCCGATCACGAAGCCGGCGGCGACCACCCGACGGGCCGCCTCGGCGAGCAGGTCCACCCCGGCGGCTCCGGCCCAGCGTGGTTCGGCGACACCGAAGTTGGCGCCGAGGTCGCCGAGGCCGGCGGCGGAGAACAGCGCGTCGCAGGCGGCGTGCGCGGCGACGTCGCCGTCGGAGTGCCCGGCCAGCCCTGTCTCGCCGGGCCAGTGCAGGCCGGCGACCCAGCAGGGCCGGTCGGCGGCGAAGGCGTGCACGTCGGTGCCGACACCCACCCGGGGAACGATCATGCCGGCGTGCCGCACGGGACGACCATCAAGGCAAGGGCGGTCATGAAGGCAGGGTACGGGTCGCCGGTTCGGTGGCGAGCAGGTGCTCGGCGATCACCAGATCGAACGGGCGGGTGATCTTGAGCGCCCGTTCCGAGCCGGGCACGCAGAGCACCGGTACGCCGAGCTTCTCCACCAGACCGGCGTCGTCGGTGTGCGGATCGACGGCGTCGGCGTGCGCGGCGGCCAGCACGTCACGCCGGAACCCCTGCGGGGTCTGCACGGCCCGCAGCGTCGACCGGTCGACGGTGGTCAGAACGGTCTCGTCGGCGTCCACCGACTTGATGGTGTCGACGACCGGGAGCACCGGGATGACGGCGTCGGCGCCGGCCCGGACCGCGGCGGCGACCGAGTCGACCAGGTCGGGTGGGGTGAGGGCGCGGGCCGCGTCGTGCACCAGGACGATCTGCGGGCCGGCGGGGACGGCAGCGAGCGCGGCGGCCACCGAGGCCTGCCGGTGCGCGCCGCCCGGGACCACGATCAGCGGCAGCCCGGCCGTGGCGGGGGCGAGCAGGTCGCGGACGGCGTCGATGTCGGCGGGTGGGGCGGCGACCACGATCACCGCGACCGAGGAGGCGGCGGCCAGTCGACGCACCGCATGTACCAGCAGCGGTACGCCGCCGAGTGGCCGGAGTGCTTTGGGTGCGCCGGGTCCGAGCCGTACCCCGGAACCCGCCGCAGGAACGAGGACCGCGACGTCACCGCGTTGCTGGAAGTGCGCGGTCACGTCGCGGTCCTCGGTGCAGGTGGCAACAGACTATCTATGGGTGGAGAGTTGCCTACGCGTCGGTGAGCACCTTGTCGAGCAAGGTCTCTGCCTCGTCCTTGGTGCTCTTCTCCGCAAGCGCGACCTCGCCGACCAGGATGTCCCTGGCCTTGGCGAGCATGCGCTTCTCGCCTGCGGACAGCCCCCGCTCCCGCTCCCGACGCCACAGGTCACGAACGACCTCGGCGACCTTGAGCGGGTTTCCGGATGCCAGCTTTTCGAGGTTGGCCTTGTATCGCCGCGACCAGTTGGTCGGCTCCTCGGTGTGCGGGGCGCGGAGGACATCGAAGACCTTGCCGAGGCCTTCTTCGCCAACCACTTCGCGCACGCCGACGATCTCGGCGTTCTCGGCGGGAACTCGCACCGTCAGGTCACCCTGCGCAACCCTGAGGACGAGGTACTGCTTCTCCTCGCCCTTGATGACACGAGTCTCGATTGCCTCGATGAGTGCGGCCCCGTGGTGGGGGTAAACAACGGTCTCGCCGACACTGAAAACCATAGGTTCGAAGCCCCTTTCGCTGTGTCTAGGGTAACACGCTCAGGCACCGATGTCCCGTCACAGTCCGAGCCGTAAGCGCAGGTCAGAGGGGCTGTGAGAGGTCTTTCTCGAGCTTGACACGCAACCGCCAGTAGGTTTTGAACACGCTAAGTAACAACCAGATCAGCAGTCAGCTAACTGGTCGGACGTGCCAGATGGGACGCGTTTCGGCACTTCCAGCATATCGTCCGGCCGGTTCCCGTGCCCCAGCACTGGCGGAACCAGGTTCGTTGCGAGACCCTGATACCTAGACCCCGATCGACCCGGTGGGCGAGCGGCTGGGGGTGCTGTGGGCAGGACAGGCAACAACGGTGATGGGTGGTCGGACGGCGCCGGAGCGCCCGACGACCTGCCCGAGATCCCGCCCGAGTGGGGCCCGATCGTCATTCCCGACGATCCCGGGGCGCTCGCCGAGGAAGCGGCACAGGTCCGCCGGGAGCTGCACCGCACCCGTCGGCGGGACCACTGGCACCGGCGGTTCGGCATCCACCCCGGCGACACCGGCCGGGCCGGCGGCAGCGGGCACCGCCCGCACGAGATCGCCGCTCTCCGGCTGCCGTTGATCATCATGCTGCTGGCGGTCCTCGCCGCGATGATCAGCATGTTCACCGTCGCCTGGTCCGACCGGCCCCAGTCCACCGCCAGCCCGGCACCGTCGGCCCCCGCCACGCTGCCCGACCGCCCGCTGCCCGCACTCGACCTGATCGACGGCTCCGGCACCTCGGTCCCGGTCCGGTCGCTGCTGCCGGCGGCGTTCCTGCTCGTCGAGGGCTGTGAGTGCGCCGACCAGATCACCGCGGCGGCGGCCGCCGCCCCGGCCGGAGTCTCGGTCGTCGCGGTCACCAGCGGCGCCACCAGCCCCGGCACCCTGCCGCCGGTGCTCGCCGACCGTCTCGACACCCATCTGCTGGCCGACCCGGCCGCTGGAATCCGCAACTTCGTCGACGTCCCGGCGACCGCCGGCACCGCCACCGCGCTACTCGTCACCGAGACCGGCGAGGTCATCCGGCTGGTGCCGCAGGCCGACTCGGTCGAGACGTACCGCGCCGACCTGGCCCTGCTGGTCGGCCCCTGACCCCGCCCGCCGCCGCGCGCGGCGGGTCAACGGCCGAGCAGCGCCGCGTAGAGCGTCAGGCCCGGACCGAACGCCAGCATCACCACGTGACGCGGCGGCGGTCCCGCCCGGCGTAACCGGTCCAGGATCAGCAGTACGGTCGGCGACGAGCAGTTGCCGTACGCCGCCAACGTCTCCCGGGACGCCGACATCGCCGCGTCGGACAGGCCCAGCTCCCGCTGCACCACGTTGAGGATGCGCGGCCCGCCCGGATGCACCGCCCAACCGTCCACCTGCGACACGGTCAGTCCGTGCCGGGCCAGCAGATCACCGACCAGCGCCCGTACGTGCACCGACAGCACCTGCGGCACCCGGGGCGACAGACCCATCCGGAACCCGAGATCGGTCACCTCCCAGGTCATGTGGTCGGCGGTGGAGGCGTCGGTGGCCGACACGACCTCCCGTACGGCGTAACCGCCGGGCGGCGGCGGGCCGCCGGCCCTGCCGGTCGGCACCAGCACCACCGCCGCCGCCGCGTCGGAGAACAACGCGTGCGCCACGATCTGCTGAGTGTCCACCCGGCGGGCCGGCGGCTGGATGTGCAGGCTGGTCAGCTCGGCACAGAGCAGCAGCGCCGGCCGGCCCCGGGCGGTGACGAAGTCGGCCGCCGCGCCCAACCCGGGCAGCGCCGCGTAGCAGCCCATGTGCCCGACGAACAACCGCTGGGTGTCGGCGGCCATGCCGACGTCCCGGGCCAGAATGATGTCCAGGCCGGGCGTGGCGTACCCGGTGCACGAGCAGACCACGAACAGACCGATCTCCCCGGCGGTCAGCCCGGCCTGGGTCAGCGCCCGGTGCACCGCCTCCTTGCCCAGCGGCAACGCCTCGATCTGGTAGCGGCGCATCCGGCGCTCGGTCGGCCAGTCCGCGACGTCCTCCAGCAATGGGCTCACCGCCGCCTGCCGGGTGCGTACCCCGGAATTGGCGAAGATCCGCTCCGCGAGCGCTCGGGTGCCGCCGTCGTACCGCGCCGCGAAGAAGTCCCGCCACAGCTCGTCCTGGGTGGCCGACGGCGGCAACGCCAGCCCGAGCCCGACCACCGCGGCCGACGACCGGCCCGCCACCGGCTCCGGCGACCGGCTCACCACCGGGGTGCCGATCCGTCGCGGTCCGGGTCCCCGCCGATCGTCGCCACGCCGAGCCAGTCGGCACAGACGTCCGACGTCGGCGGGTGCAGCGCACCGCAGCGGGCGTCCCGGTAGAGCCGTTCCAGCGGATGCCCGCGGCGGGTCGCCGAGGTCCCGGCCGCCTCCAGCATCGACGACGCCACCTCGGCCGCTGTGCCGCCGGCGACCAGCTTGGCCCGCCACACCCACTGGTTGGTCGTCGGGTCGCCCGGTTCGGCGTCCACCCGGCGGGCCGCCTCCCGCACTGTCAGCAACGCCGCGGCGGCCGCCGCGTCCGCCCGACCGATCCGGGCCCGGACCGCCGGAAGGTGGGTCAACCCCCGCTCGGCGAGATGCTCCACCGCCGCGTCCACCGCCGCCCGGGCCACCCCGGCGTATACCGCCGCGTAGCTGGCCACCATCCAGTGCGGCATCAGCTGGGCCACCACCAGGGCCAGCCCTTCCACCCCGCCGAGCAGGGTCTGCGGGCCGACGGTCACGTCCAGGTGCAGGTCATGCGAGCAGGTGGCCCGCATCCCGAGCGAATCCCAGCTCTGCTCCACCCGCAGGCCGGGCGTGTCCGCCGGGACGAGGAACTGCGAAACCACCGACTGGTCGTCGGCGTGCCGGGCGGCGACCAGGTACCCCGAGGCGTGGCCGGCCCCGGAACAGAACGCCTTGGCCCCCTTGATCTGGTATCCACCGTCCACCCGGTGGTAGACGGTGGACAGCTGGGAGAGCCGGGAGCCGGCCCCCCGTTCGCTCATCGCCACCGCGTACCAGGCGCCGGCGGCCGCGTCGGCGAGCAGCTGGTCCCGGGCCGCCAACGCCTCGTCCGGCAGCCCCATCGCCTCGGCGAGGTTGTCGTCGACCGCGCCCAGTGCGCCGGTCACCGAGGCGTGCATGTTGAACACCAGCGCGGTGGCACCGTTGCCCCGGGCCAGCTCGTACGCCACTTCGGCGTAGTCGGCGAAGTCGGCGCCCCGCCCGCCCAGCCGCTGCGGGACCATCAACCCGAACAGCTGTTCCTGCCGCAGGTCGGCGAAGTCCGCCACCGGAAAGGTGCCGGCCCGGTCGTGATCACCCGCCCGCGCCGCCAATCGTGGCACCACCCGCCGCGCCGCCGCCAGTGCATCCGCAACCATTGCCGCCCCTTCCGCCGTCGACCTGCCCACCTGCTCGTCCGCTCAGCCCACCTTGACCCCCCTGCCTTGGTAGAGCACCGAGGTGGACCAGGTCGGCACCATCCGCCGCCGGGGTTTCCAGAGTGCCTGTTCGGGAGCCGATCGGCGGAGCGGCGCGCGCACCAGCCAATCGATCAGGCTGAAGACGCTCGGCCGGAGGCCGCGCACCGCCAGCCGTACGCCGTGCCGGGCGCACTCGGCGACCAGCCGCTGCGGACGGACGAACAGCGCGGGGTCGTGAATGCCTCGCGGCGCGACCGGCAGGCGTTCGCCCAGCTCGACCGCGATCAGCCGGCTGGCCAACGTGGCGTTCAGGGTGTCCAGCACCAGCAGCCCACCGGGCCGCAGCACCCGGCACGCCTCGGCGACCGCCGCCGACAGGTCCGGTACGTGCTCCAGTAGTTCCCCGGCGGAGACCACGTCGGCCATCCGGTCGGCCAGCGGCAGCCTGGTCGCGTCACCACGTACCGGGTCGACACCGTGCCGGGCCGCCAGCCGCAGCGCCGAACCGACCAGGTCGACCCCGACGTGCCGGTAGCCCTTGCCACGCAGGTGAGGGGCGAGCAGGCCGGCCCCGCAGCCAATGTCGACCAGCACCGCCCCGGGCCGGGTCGCCGGTGGGATCAGCCGGGCCCGCGCCTCGGCGATCCAGCGCAGCATCTCGAACGCGCCGGCCGGCCGCCACCACTCGTCGACCAGCACGTCGTACTGGCGGGGATCGTTCGGCGGCAGGTCCGGCATTGACTGAGCGTGGCATGACCAGCCGGTAACGGCCACACTTGGCGGATATGTCGCGCCGCGTGTCCGCATTGATCAAGGCCAGCCACCCCGAGCCGGCGGTTGCGGTCACCACGGTGACCGCCCTGCTGGCCTGGGGCGTCGGTCACCGTCCGGGTGGGATCGTGCTGGTCGCCGCCACCGTCGCGGCCACTCAGCTTGCCGTCGGCTGGACCAATGACTGGCTGGACGCCGGTCGCGACCGGCAGGCCGGACGGGCCGACAAGCCGGTCGCAACCGGCGTGGTCAGCCGGCGCACGGTGGGCGTCGCCGGTCTGGCCGCCGCGCTGGCCACCCCGCTGCTGGCCGGGCCGACCGGGCCGGCGGCGGCGCTGTGCATCACCGCCGCGCTGATCAGCGCGCTGGCCTACAACTGGCCGTTGAAGTCCACCGCCGTGTCGGTGCTGCCGTACGCGTTCTCCTTCGGAGCGTTGCCCGCCTTCATCGTGCTGGCCCTGCCGGGTGCGCCCGTGCCACCGGCCTGGCTGGTCACCGCCGCCGGGCTGCTCGGCGCCGGGGCGCACTTCGCCAACGTACTGCCGGATCTGGCCGACGACGCCCGCACCGGCGTGCGGGGTCTGCCGCACCGGCTCGGGGCCACCGGCTCGGGGGTCGCGGCGGCCGGGTTGCTCTTCGCCGCCACCGTGACGCTGGTCGTCGGCCCACCCGGGCCGCCGTCGTGGGCCGGACTCGTCGCGGTCGCCGGCACTGCGATCATCCTGCCGACCGGCTGGTACGCGGCCCGGCGGGCCGCCCGGCGGGCCGGCCGGTCGGACGGCGTGTTCCGGGCGGTGCTGGTGGTCGCGGTGATCGACGTGGTGCTGCTGGTGGCCAGCGGCCCGGTCGGGTGAGCGCCGTCGGGCCGGCCCGGTCGGGTGAGCGCCGTCGGTCACGGATTATCGGGTCCGTGGCGGGGCGCGGATCACCGCCAACTACCCTGGAGCCGGCCTGCGCGGGGCTCGTCGCCGCGCCGTGACAAGGAGGACCGACGTGACGCCCTCGACCAGGGGACACCGCCGAGTCGCGGTGCTGTTCGCCGGCGCTGCCGTGGCCAGCGGCCTGCTGCTCAGCGGCTGCGGTGCCGGCCAGCTCGCGGAGACCGCGACCAAGGCGACGGCGATCAACGGAGTCAACCTCGAGTCGCCGGACGGCGCGGTGTCGGTACGCGACCTCTCGGTGCCCTACCCCGGAGTGGAGGGCTACCCGGCCGGCGGCAGCGCGCCGGTCGAGGTCGGGCTGTTCAACAACACCAACGACCCGGTGACGGTACGGGTCAGCGCCGTCCCGGTCACCGACGAGGACTGGGCGACGGTGGTCGGGGCCGAGACGGTGGTGATCGGCGGCTCCGAGCAGGCCAGCGGGCCGACCCCGTCGCCGGAGCCGGGCACCGCCGAGGTGCCGCAGCCGGACCCGGGCACCGCCGAGGTGCCGCAGCCGGACCCGGGCCGGGACGCGATCGTCCAGCTGCCGGCCAACGGGTGGGCGCTGTTCAGCACCGACGACACCGAACCGCTGCGGGTCACCGGCCTGGCCGGCCCGCTCGCCGCCGGGTACTCGGTGAACCTGGCCTTCGAGTTCAGCACCGGCGGCGCGCCGCTGGTCGTGGCCGCGCCGGTGGACATGCCGCTCACCCCGGCTCCCCGGGCGCCCGCCGAGCACGACGAGGAAGAGCACTGAGCTCGCGGTCGATCCCCCGGGGTGCCGGCGGCGGGACGGGACGCGGCAGCGCCGCGCCGCGCAGCCGGGCCGCGTCGCGTGAGCCCCGGCCCGCGTACGAGTGCGACGCGTGCGGGCACCAACCACCCAAGTGGGTGGGCCGGTGCCCGGAATGCGGCGAATGGGGCTCGGTGATCGAGTCGGTGGTCAGCGGCCCGGTGGTCTCCGGCCGAGTCGTCAGCACCCGGATGCCGACCGAACCGGCCCGGCCGATCGCCACCATCAGCGCCGCACCCGCCAAGGCCCGGCCGACCGGCGTCGGCGAACTCGACCGGGTGCTCGGCGGCGGTCTGGTACCCGGCGCGGTGGTGCTGCTGGCCGGCGAGCCCGGCGTCGGCAAGTCGACCCTGCTGCTCGACGTCGCCCAGCAGTGGGCCGCCGGTGCCGGTAGTCCGTCGCTGGTGGTCAGCGGCGAGGAGTCGACCAGCCAGGTACGGCTGCGCGCCGAGCGGATCGGCGCGCTGCACGAACGGCTCTACCTGGCGGCGGAGAGCGACCTCGGGGTGGTCCTCGGCCACCTCGACGCGGTCCGGCCCGGTCTGCTGGTGCTCGACTCGGTGCAGACCATCTCGATGCCCGGTTCGGACGGTATCCCCGGTGGCGTCACCCAGGTCCGGGCGGTCACCGCCGCGCTGGTCGCGGCGGCGAAGGAACGCAACATCGCCACCGTGCTGGTCGGCCACGTCACCAAGGACGGCCAGGTCGCCGGCCCCCGGGTACTGGAGCATCTGGTCGACGTGGTGCTGCACTTCGAGGGCGACAAGCACTCGTCGCTGCGGATGGTCCGCGGCATGAAGAACCGGTTCGGCGCGGCCGACGAGGTCGGCTGCTTCGAGATGCACGAAGGCGGCATCAGCAGCCTGCCCGACCCGTCCGGGCTGTTCCTCACCCGCTACACCGAGCCGGTGCCCGGCACCTGCGCCACGGTGGCGATGGAGGGCCGGCGGGCCCTGGTCACCGAGGTCCAGGCGCTGATCGGGGCGACCGTCGCCGGTTCGCCCCGGCGCACCGTGTCCGGGCTCGACGGTGCCCGGCTGGCGATGGTGCTGGCGGTGCTGCAACGGCGTACCGAACGGCTCACCCTGCACGACCGGGAAGTGTTCGCGGCGACGGTCGGCGGCATCCGGGTGGTGGAGCCGGCCGCCGACCTCGCGGTGGCGCTGGCGGTCGCCTCCGGCGGGCTCAACCTGGCCGTCTCCCCGCAACTGGTGGCGATCGGCGAGGTCGGGCTCACCGGTGAGGTGCGCCGGGTCGGCGCGGTCGCCCGGCGGCTCGCCGAAGCCGCCCGGCTCGGCTTCCGGTACGCGCTGGTGCCGCCCGGTACGGCCGGTTCCGGCACCGACCCGATGCCGCCGAACATGCAGATCACCGAGGTCAACGACGTACGGGCCGCGTTGCAGGCCGCCGCGCGCGCCTCGGCCGGCTGATCTGGTACGGCAGTAACCGCGAGAGCACCCACCGCATGGCGGTCCGTAGACTGTTGCCCGTGGCGATCGACCGCGATGCGAACAAGACTGCCAGCGCCGGCACCAGTGGCGGCTCGGCCGGCCGGGTCGGTGCCGTCGGTACCCCGGCGCGCACCGGTGCCGTCGGCACCCCGGCACGCACCATCAGCGCCGGCACCTCGGCGCTGACCAGCCCGGCGGCCACCGGGGATCCGCTGCGGGCCAACCTGGCGCTGATGGCACCCGGCACCGCGCTGCGCGACGGGCTGGAGCGGATTCTGCGTGGCCGGACCGGCGCGCTGATCGTCCTCGGCTACGACAAGCAGGTCGAGTCGCTGTGCACCGGGGGCTTCCCACTCGACGTCGAGTTCTCCTCCACCCGGGTCCGCGAGTTGTGCAAGATGGACGGTGCGGTGGTGCTGTCCAGCGACGGCACCCGGATCGTGCGGGCCGCTGTGCATCTGATGCCGGATCCGTCCATTCCGACCGAGGAGTCCGGTACTCGGCACCGCACCGCCGAACGGGTCGCCCGACAGACCGGGTACCCGGTGATCTCGGTCAGCCAGTCGATGCGGATCATCAGCCTCTACGTCAACGGTCAGCGGCACGTACTGGACGACTCGGCCGCCATCCTGTCCCGGGCCAACCAGGCGTTGGCCACCCTGGAGCGGTACAAGCTGCGGCTGGACGAGGTGTCCGGCACGCTCTCCGCCCTGGAAATCGAGGATCTGGTCACCGTCCGCGACGCGGTCGCGGTGGTGCAGCGGCTGGAGATGGTCCGGCGGATCGCCGACGAGATCGCCGGCTACGTCGTCGAGCTGGGCACCGACGGCCGGCTGCTGGCACTGCAGCTCGACGAGCTGATGGCCGGCGTGGACGCCGATCGGACCCTGGTGATCCGCGACTACCTGCCCACTGTGCGCAAGGCGCGGACCCTGGACGAGGCCCTGGTCGAGTTGGACCTGCTGACCGCCACCGAGCTGATCGATCTGGTCGCCGTGGCCAAGGCGATCGGCTACGCCGCCTCCACCGAGGCGCTCGACGCGGCGGTGAGCCCACGCGGTTTCCGGCTGCTGGCGAAGGTGCCCCGGCTGCCGGTGTCGGTGGTGGACCGGCTGGTCAACCACTTCGGCAGTCTGCAACGGCTGCTCGGGGCGACGGTGGAGGATCTGCAGGCTGTCGACGGTGTCGGCGACGCCCGGGCGCGCAGCGTACGGGAGGGGCTGTCCCGGCTGGCCGAGGCGTCGATTCTGGAGCGCTACGTCTGACGCGCTACGTCTGACGCGCTAGGTCGCAAGCGTGCCGCAAACGGCGTAGCTCGACGAAGGGACGGATGTACCGGTCGTCAGCCGGTGATGGTGATGACGAACGGCTCGCTGACCTTCGAGCCGAGTCGGGCGAAGAGCTGGTACTCGCCGGCCGCCGGATGGTCACCTGCCGCGACGTTGTTGGCGCACTCGCTCGCCGCCCGACCGTTCCAGGCCACCTGGTAGTCGCGGGCGCTGCCAGGCCCGAAGGTGCGCACATCAGTGCCCCGGGCGGCTCCGCAGGTGTCCGACGACCAGATCAGCTCCGCACCCCGCTTGAGGTACAGCTCCTGCGGGTCGGCGCCCACATCCCGGTCGCAGGTACGGCTGGAGACGTTCTGCACCCGCAGCTGCATTGCCAGGGTAACGCCCTTCTGGGCGGTGGCCTGCGAGGCTGCCGCGGTCAGCAGGATCTCGTCGTCGGTACAGGTGCCGGCGGCCGGACCGACCGGGCCGCCAGGGGCGTTCTGGTCACCGCCGCCGGTCGTACCGTCGTCGCCGGTACCGCCGCCGGTGCTGCCACCGCCGGCGTCGCCAGCGTCGCCGTTACCGAGGGTGTCGGGGTCGTCGCCGTCAACGGAGTCTGAGTCGTCCTCCGGCCCCGGGGACGAGGTGGTCGGGGTGAGCATTTCACCGGACGGGGTCGGGGTGGGATCGGCCTGCGACCGCCCGGTCTGGTCGGAGCCGATGCAGGAGTACGCCACGATGAACAGCAGGAGCAGCAGTGCCCCGAGCACGACGGCACGCCGCCGCCAGTAGATGGCGGGTGGCAGCGGGCCAACCGTCAGTCGCATGATGGCACACCGTATCGGCAAGACCGGACCGATCGGCCGCGACGCGCCGAGGCCCGGGGCACCCGCTCAGAGATATGTCTTGCGCGGGAAGACCGCGTGCGCCCCGGCCACCCGGTCCAAAAACAGCAGACCGGCACAGTGGTCGATCTCGTGCTGGGCGGCCCGCGCCTCGAACCCGTCAGTGACCAGGCGTACCGGCTCGCCGGTGCCGGGTAGTTGCGCCTCCACCACGACCCGGGTGGCCCGTTTCACGTCACCGGTGAGATCCGGCACCGACATGCAGCCCTCCCGGCCCGGCCGCCACCGAGTCGCCTCGAGCAGCCGGGCATTGCACAGGACGAACGTGCCATGCCCGGTGACCGTCTTCGGGTGCCCGGTCACGTCGACCGCGAAGACCTGCGCGCTGATCCCGATCTGCGGCGCGGCCAGGCCGACACAGCCGGGTGCGACCCGCATCGTGGCGACCAGGTCGGCGGCAACCTGGACCGTATCGGCGGCGCACGGATCCACCGGCTCACCGGCCCGGCTGAGCACCTGGTCGGGCGCGGCGACCACCGGGACCACCCGCCCCGGTACGCCGAGCGCCGTCTCGGTCCAGTCGGCCAGGGTACGGCTGACCGTGCTCACAGCACGTCCGAATCGACCGACCGGAGGGTCACCTCGACGTCGAGCGCCCGGGCCGTCTCGGACAGTCGACGGCCGACCTCGGCTGCCGTCCCGGCTGGCAGCTCGACCTCGGCGACCAGCACGTAGAGCGGGCCGGTCAGCCGGGTGGTCAGGTCAGTGACGTTGCCGCCCGCCTCGGCGACCACCCGGGTCACCGCCGCGACGATGCCGAGCCGGTCGGCGCCGTGCACACTGAGCAGGTGCGGTTCGCCGCCCGCCGGCTGCTGACCCTCCGCCGGGACCGGCCGTACGGTGGCCAGCAGCTGGCCGTCGGCGGTGAGCGGCCGCAGTGCCTGTTGCACCGCGGCATCGGCCGGACCGGCGCAGACCAGGGTCATCGCGAAGTGGCCGCGCAGCCGGGTCATCGTCGAGTCGGTCAGATTGGCGCCGAGACCGGCCAGCACCTCTGCGACGTCCGCGACGATGCCGGGCCGGTCGCGCCCGATCACGGTGATCGCGAGTTCGTTCATGCCAGCAGTCTGCCCGACCGGGTGCCGGGCCGACCGGTCGGCCCGGCACCGTCTCCCGTCCGGTGACGGCCTGGGGCAGGACGGCCTGGGGCAGGACGGCCTGGGGCAGGACGGCCTGGGGCAGGGACGGCAGCCACGGCATGGCAGGATCGGCGGCGCCATGCGTGACGTGAGTTTCGCCGACACGGCGATCGAATGGTTCGACCGCAACGCCCGTGACCTGCCCTGGCGGGAGCCGGGGGTCGGTGCCTGGGCAATCCTGGTAAGCGAGGTGATGCTGCAGCAGACCCCGGTGGTCCGGGTACTGCCGGCGTGGCACGCCTGGTTGGACCGGTGGCCGGACCCGGCGGCGCTGGCCGCCGACTCACCGGCCGAAGCGATCCGGATGTGGAACCGGCTCGGCTACCCGCGTCGCGCGTTGCGGCTGCATGAGTGCGCCACGGTGCTGACCGAGCGGTACGACGGCAAGGTGCCGACCGGTCTGGACGAGTTGCTGGCGCTGCCGGGAGTCGGCACCTACACCGCCCGAGCGGTCGCCGCGTTCGCCTACGGTCAGCGGCATCCGGTGGTGGACACCAACGTCCGGCGGTTCGTGGCACGGGCGGTCGACGGGGCGGCCGACGCCGGGCCGGCGACCCGCCCGGCCGATCTCGTTGCCACCGCCGCGTTGCTGCCGGCCGAGCCGGCCCGGGCAGCCCGCGCCAGCGCCGCGTTCATGGAGTTGGGAGCGGTGGTCTGCGTGGCCCGGACACCACGCTGCGGGGTGTGTCCGGTGG